>NZ_JBBMEI010000043.1:0-27256 GCF_040096655.1 Blautia intestinihominis
GCAGTCACAACAGAATTGTAAATGCAAACAGAGTCCAGGTACATGCTCTTGCCTATAACATATTTAATTGGTTTAGATGATTGGTATTATCAGCAAAAATGCGGAAACAACGCATTGATACCGTCCGTTTAAAACTGCTGAAGATTGCTACAAAAGTAGTTCACTCAGCAAGATATATCACATTCAAGCTGTGTAGCAGCTGCCCATATGGAAAATGCTTTAAAGATATCTTGAATACATTGTATTCAAATTAAGATTTGCTTTAGAAGATGTAAAAAAGATGTTAGAAAGTTTTTTTGAGGCATATAACAAAATGATTAAGATCCCGCAAACCCGCATAAACACTGAGTTTTTTATCACCAAAGAAAAACACCGTCCCCGCAGCTCCTACGTCTGCAAAAACAGTGTTCTTAGTGCGCCTTCAGGGGCTCGAACCCTGGACACCCTGATTAAGAGTCAGGTGCTCTACCAACTGAGCTAAAAGCGCATTCCTTATTTAGTTGTGCGTCTGTGTTCTCAACGCAAGAATTATTATATGCAACTCTATACCAAAAGTCAAGGAAATTTTTATAATTTTTTAAAAAAATTTTATTTTTCCTGTTTTCCGCCTTTTTTCGGCGGCATGGAGTCAAGGAATTTGCCTAATTCTGTGGCGTTTTTCCTGATTTTTGACATGCGATCATTCAATTGCCTGTGGTCGTAGGTAAACTGGGCGAGCTTTGTCTGAACGCGGTTGTTTCCTTTTCTGGCTGGCATGGCATATCCTCCGGAAGTTGTACCCCGCAGCCGGCATCAGCCACGCTGCGAAGATTCTTCCTATATAATATGCTCTTTCTATTTCGTATGTGCGCCCTGCTTCGCGATCAATTTGCAAATAGGATTTCCCATAGAAGAAAACTTCTCCTCATACTCCGTCATCACATTACCTTCCATCATCTCTGCCTGATTATGAAGGTCAAAGGTATGTGCCAGGAGCTTCCATCCTGCCGCCTCGACTTCCTCCAGAGAAAACTCAAATAATCCCTTATTATCTGTCTTAAATTCCACCACTCCGTCATCTGCCAGGATCTGCTCATAACGCGCAAGGAATTCACGGGACGTCAGTCTGCGCTTCGCATGGCGTGCCTTCGGCCACGGATCGGAGAAATTCAGATAAATCTTCTGCACTTCACCCTTCTCAAAGATTTCCGGGAGCAGTCTTGCATCGATGCACATGAACATCAGATTTGTAAGCTTCTCTCCTTCTTCCTCCAGTCTCTCTCTCTTCTGGAGTGCACGGAGAAGCACACTGTCATACATCTCGATCCCTACATAATTGATCTCCGGATGAAGCTTCGCCATATCCATAAGAAAGCGGCCTTTTCCCATACCAACTTCGATATGAAGCGGCTGGTCTTTCGGGAACACCTGAGTCCATTTGCCCTTGTGTGATGCCGGTTCCTGCACTACATAGTTACTTCCTGTAATGGCGTCCTTCGCGCCTGGTATATTTCTTAATCTCATAATCTATAATATTCTCCATTTTTCTATCCTGTTTCTTTCTATCATACATGTTTTTTATATTTGGAACAAGTATTATTCGTAATTATTGTTTCTTTTGTATTTTGTATATTTAATATAAAGAATTCGACCACTTTTTATGCAATATATACTAGAAATCCACACGTAAAAGGTGTATTATATGGTCAAGTTCCAATAAAACCAGGTCAAAGGAGGGTAAAAAATGGAGCAGATACTTAACAAGTTATCTGAAATAGAAACGACTGCCCGACGTATCATGGAAGATGCGGACCGGACGAAAGCAGCTCTTTCCTCAGAAATGGAACAGCAATGCAGGGATTTCGATGCAGCTCTGGAGCAGGAAACCAACAAAAAAATACAGGAACTTCGCAACAGTCTTGAAGAGCAGAAAGACCAGGAACTTACACTTCTCCGACAAAAAACAGAGAAGACTCTTAACGATCTGGATGCTTATTACAGACAAAACCACCAGCAGCTCTCGGAAGATTTATTCCACAGGCTCCTTGAATGCTGAAAGGAGTGACGCAATATGGGAAATCTCCTTTCTTACAGCGGAATCTCCACCAAGATCCGTGCCATGCAGAGCAAGTTGACCCGCGAAGAACAGATCCGTGAAATCCTGGAACTTTCCAGTGTCCCACAGGTAGCAGCCTACCTCAAAAAAACACCGGAATATTCCAAACTCTGGGCTTCTCTGGATGAGACGACGAGCCACAGAGGACTGCTTGAAAAATCACTGAAAACCTCGATCTTTCACAATTTTTCAAAAATATATCAGTTTGCGAACCCGGAACAGCGTAAATTCCTGGATCTTTATTCCAGGCGCTACGAGATCCGTGTTCTCAAGGAGATCATGACCAACCTGTTTGATCACCGCGACACGGATCCCGTCGATGTTTCTCCTTATCGGGAGTTTTTTCGCAGACATTCCCGGCTGGATATTGACCGACTGGTCGCCTGCACCAATATGGAGGAATTTATCAATGCTCTGAAGGGAAATGAATTCTATGGTCCGCTCTCCAGAATCCAGAATCGCGAAAATGCACTTCTGTTTGATTATGGAATGGCTCTCGACCTTTATTATTTTTCCCTGATCTGGCATGTGCGTAAGAAACTTTTTTCCGGAAATGATCTCGCAGAGATCACCAAAGCTTATGGAGAGAAATTCGATATGCTGAACCTTCAGTTTATCTTCCGCTCCAAGCGTTATTTCAATATGGCACCGGCTGACATTTACGCGCTGCTGATCCCAATGAATTACAAACTCAAAAAAGAAGAAATCTCTTCTCTTGTGGAAGCCGCATCCTATGAAGAGACCCAGTCTATTTTCCGCAAGACCTACTACGGCAGGAAATACAGTCATATTTCCGCCCAGAATATCGAAGAATTCTATAACTACATGCTTCGCACCACTCTGGAAAAAGAAGCACGCAAGGATCCTTATTCTGTGGCAGTCCTGTACTCCTACCTGTATCACAAAGAACACGAAGTAAACCGCCTGACCATTGCCATCGAATGTGTCCGTTATGGTATCCCGGCGGAAGAAGCAATACGGTATATTCGTAACAATTAAAATCCCGGAGGTATTTTACTTTGATTGAAAAAATGAAATTTTTAAGCATCACCGGGCCAAAGGCGGATATTGACAGACTGACCAAGACCTACCTTTCCAGGTACGAGATCCATCTGGAAAGTGCTCTCGCAGAGCTCACGGATGTCGCCAACCTGTCGCCTTTTCTGGAGATCAACCCCTATCGGGAAGCATTAACGATCATTGACAGTTTCTACGAACAGCTCGATGAATCCGAGAGAGCCACTTCCGAACAGATGGATGTTGAAACTGCTCTCGCCACTGTCGACAGGATCCAGAAACATGCCAATATCCTGGAGGAGCAGAAACAGAAACTTCAGGAAGAACATGCCGGAATGGTAGAATCACTCAAGATCATCCGGCCTTTCAAAGATCTGGATTACGATATCTCAACAATCCTGAACTTCAAATATATCCATTATCGGTTCGGACGTATCGAGAAACAATATCTGCAGAAATTTGAGAAATACATTTATGACAATCTGGACACCTTATTCATCAAATGCGGAGAAGATGACCAGTACGTCTACGGCGTTTATTTTGTCCCTGAACACGAAGCTCATAAGGTACATGCTGTTTATTCTTCCATGCATTTTGAACGTATCTTCGTTCCGGATGAATACCAGGGTACCGCCAGACAGGCTTTCGAGAAACTCGACAAACGCCACCGCGATATCCACGCAGGATTAGATGCAAACAAGGCAGAATATCAGCATTTCCTCACAGGCTACGCCGGCAAGATTGTTTCTGCCAAGGCAGCCCTGGAAGCCTGCTCAAGAAATTTCGATATCCGTAAACTTGCAGCCTGCACACAGGGTGAAGCGAACACATTCTACATCCTCTGCGGCTGGATGACCGAAAAAGATGCCCTCGCATTCCAGAAGGACATCCAGGATGATGACAAGATCTTCTGTCTCATGGAAGATCAGCAGGCACCGGCGAAGAAAAAACCGCCGACCAAGCTTCGAAACCCGAAACTTTTTAAACCATTTGAAATGTATGTCAAGATGTACGGTCTTCCGGCTTACAACGAAATGGACCCGACCTGGTTTGTGGCGATCACTTACTCCTTTATCTTCGGAGCCATGTTCGGAGATGTCGGACAGGGACTGGTCCTGTTCCTCGGCGGTCTTTTCCTCTACAAAACCCAAAAGATGGATCTCGCAGGCATCATCGGCTGTGCCGGTGTTTTCTCCGTTTTCTTCGGTTTTATGTACGGAAGCTTCTTTGGATTCGAAGATGTTCTCAAGGCACGGTGGCTCAAACCTATGAATGCCATGATGGATGTGCCGCTTGTAGGACGTCTGAATGCCGTATTCGTGATTGCGATCGGTTTCGGAATGTTTATCATTCTGATCTGTATGGTATTTAACATCATCAATTCCATACGGAACAAAGATGTCGAGAGAACCTGGTTCGACAGCAATGCCGTAGCCGGACTTGTATTTTATGGATCTATCGTACTGACCGTCGGACTGTTCATCTCCGGCAAAAAACTTCCGGCAGCCGCAGTCCTGACTGTAATGTTTGCAGTTCCGCTGATCCTGATGTTCCTCAAAGAGCCTCTCACCAACCTGGTAGAGAAAAAATCACAGATCTTTCCGGAACAGAAAGGTATGTTCTTTGTCCAGAGCTTCTTTGAATTATTTGAAGTTCTGCTGAGTTACCTTTCCAACACACTTTCCTTCCTGCGTATCGGTGCTTTTGCCGTCAGCCACGCCGCCATGATGGAGGTTGTCCTGATGCTCGCCGGAGCCACAGAGGGAGGAAATCCCAATTGGATCGTCGTTATCCTCGGCAACATCTTCGTATGTGCCATGGAGGGACTGATCGTTGGTATTCAGGTTTTACGTCTGGAATATTATGAGATCTTCAGTCGTTTCTATGCAGGAAACGGACGCGAGTTCCAGCCTTTTATGAAAAAAAACAGCAAAACAGCTCAGTAAAATAACAGATTTTATTTTATATCAGGAGGATATCACCATGAACATGATCATTCAAATCGTAACCGCAATCGCACTGACACTCAGCATTATCGTACCTTTCGGCTGCTTTTTCCTCGGAGAAAAAAACAAAAAACGCTACAAAAAGTCTCTGATCGCCAACTGTTTCCTCTTCTTCGGTGTGCTTCTCGTGGCAACCATCGTAAGTTTCGCAGGAACAGCAAGCGTACAGGCTGCTTCCTCTTCTGCTGACGGACTCGCTACAGGTCTTGGCTACCTTGGTGCAGCTCTCGTTACAGGTATCTCCGGTCTTGGTTCCGGTATCGCCGTTGCAAGCTCTGCAAGCGCAGCTCTCGGTGCCCTGAGCGAAGATGGTTCCCTGTTTGGTAAATCCATTATCTTCGTAGCTATGGCAGAAGGTATCGCACTTTACGGACTGATCATTTCCTTTATGATCCTTGGTAAACTCTGATCTAAGAGGCGGTTTCTATGAAAATGTATCTTATCAGCGATAACGTCGATACCTACACCGGAATGCGTCTGGCAGGTGTGGAGGGCGTCGTTGTCCATGAACGAAGTGAACTGAAGGAATCTCTGGAATATGCAGTTTCTGACAAAGAAATTGGGATCATTCTCCTTACCGAGAAATTCGGCCGGGAATTTCCTGAGATCATCGATGAAGTCCGGCTCCATCACAAAACGCCGCTGATCATCGAAATCCCTGACAGACACGGCACCGGCCGCAAGCCGGACTTTATCACTTCATATGTAAATGAAGCAATCGGATTGAAATTGTAGCTGCTGTGAACGAAGTACACAGTAACAACTATAGGCAGGTGAAATGTAATGACAATAGATGAAAAGCTGCAGCACTTTTACGAGGTCTCTCTGGATGAGGCCCGTGAAGATGCCGCCAAAGCCATCCAGGACCACAAGGCATATCTTGAGCAGGTCCTGGAGGAACATAAACAATCCAGAACACAGACTGCCGAAGCTGAAGTCAAAGCTGAGGCCGAACATGTACGAAGAGAAGTAAACAAGGCGCTTTCTGCTGAACAGATCACTCTCAAGAGAGACTGGTCTCTCAGACAGAATGAACTCAAAGAATCACTTTTTGCTGAAGTCAGAGACAAAGCCCTCAGGTTTACTTCCACCCCGGAATACAGCGATTATCTCTGCCGCCGCATCAAAGAAGCAAAAGATTTCGCAGAAGATGACGAGATCCAGATCTATCTTTCTGCCGGGGACAAAGAACTTGCAGATGCACTCAGTGCAAAGACAGGCTGTACACTCCTCGTTTCTTCCGAAGATTTTCTCGGAGGGATCCGCGCGGAGATTCCGGGCAAAAACATCCTGATCGATAACTCCTTTGCCACAAATCTGGCAGCAATGCGCAAAGAATTCAAATTTGACGGAGGACTGAATCATGAATAAAACAGGTATTATTTACGGTGTCAACGGTCCCGTCATCTATCTGAAAGGCGATCCCGGCTTCAAGATCTCCGAGATGGTCTATGTCGGCAAAGACAACCTGGTAGGCGAAGTCATCGGACTCAAAAAGGGCATGACCACCGTTCAGGTTTTTGAGGAGACCACCGGTCTCCGTCCGGGCGAGACTGTTACCGGCACCGGCGATGCCATCTCTGTTCTTCTCGGACCTGGTATCATCCACAATATTTTTGACGGTATCCAGCGTCCACTGGAAGAGATTGCAAAATCTTCCGGCAAATATATCTCCCGTGGTGTCAGCGTAGACTCTCTCGACACCCAGAAGAAATGGTCCGTCCATATGACCGTAAAGGAGGGCGATATCGTCCAGCCTGGCTCGATCATTGCAGAAACACAGGAAACTGCTTCTATCCTTCACAAATCCATGGTTCCTCCGGATGTCCCGGGTGGAACTGTTATCAAAGCTGTTCCGGATGGCGATTACACGATCCTGGAACCAATCGTAACTGTCCAGCTGGACGATGGAACAACCAGAGATCTGGCACTCGCCCAGAAATGGCCGATCCGTATCCCAAGGCCGACACAGCTCCGCTACCCGGCAAGCGTTCCACTTATTACCGGTCAGCGAATCCTTGACACCCTGTTCCCGATCGCAAAGGGCGGCACTGCTGCTGTTCCGGGCGGTTTCGGTACAGGAAAGACCATGACACAGCATCAGATCGCTAAATGGTCCGATGCGGATATCATCATCTACATCGGATGCGGAGAGCGTGGAAACGAAATGACCCAGGTTCTCGAAGACTTCAGCAAACTGATCGACCCGAAATCCGGAAACCTGATGATGGACCGTACCACTCTGATTGCCAACACTTCCAACATGCCTGTAGCAGCCCGTGAAGCATCTATCTACACTGGTGTCACCCTGGCTGAATATTACCGCGACATGGGTTATGATGTAGCGATCATGGCAGACTCCACTTCCCGTTGGGCAGAAGCTCTTCGAGAGTTATCCGGCCGTTTGGAAGAAATGCCTGCTGAGGAAGGTTTCCCTGCTTATCTTGCTTCCAAGCTTTCCGCCTTTTATGAGAGAGCCGGCATGATGCAGAATCTCAACGGAACAGAAGGTTCTGTTTCTATTATCGGTGCTGTTTCTCCACAGGGCGGTGATTTCTCCGAACCGGTCACACAGAACACCAAACGTTTCGTCCGCTGTTTCTGGGGACTTGACAAATCTCTTGCCTACGCGAGACATTTCCCGGCAATCCACTGGCTGACCAGTTACAGTGAATATCTGGAAGACCTGACTCCGTGGTACAGGACTCACGTTTCCCCGAAATTTGTCGCAGACCGCAACCAGCTCATGGCGATTCTCAACCAGGAAAGTTCTCTTATGGAGATCGTCAAACTGATCGGTAGTGACGTCCTCCCGGATGACCAGAAACTGACACTTGAGATTGCAAGAGTCATCCGTCTGGGATTCCTCCAGCAGAACGCTTTCCATCAGGAAGATACCTGCGTTCCAATGGAAAAACAGTTCCAGATGATGGAAACGATCCTTTATCTGTATGAGAAATCCAAGGCACTCATCAACAGAGGTATGCCTGTTTCCGTATTAAAAGAGGACAATATTTTTGAACGTATCATTTCGATCAAATACGATGTTCCGAACAATGAGCTGGACAAATTTGAACAATACAGACAGGACATCGACACATTCTACAACAAAGTATTAGAGAAAAACGGCTGACAGGAGGGACTTATTTATGGCAATCGAATATCTGGGATTAAGCGAGATAAACGGCCCTCTGGTAGTTCTGGAAGGGGTAAAAAACGCATCCTATGAAGAGATCGTAGAATTTCACATGGATGACGGAACACAGAAGATCGGTCGTATCGTAGAAATCTATGAGGACAAAGCTGTTATCCAGGTTTTTGAGGGAACAGACAACATGTCCTTGAGCAATACACACACACGCCTTACAGGGCATCCGATGGAGATCGGTCTTTCCGAGGAGATCCTCGGACGTACCTTCAATGGTATCGGACAGCCGATCGACGGTCTGGGCGAGATCACTCCGGAGGTAAGCCTTAATATCAACGGACTTCCTCTGAACCCTGTAAAACGTGAATATCCGCGAAACTATATCAACACCGGAATCTCCGCGATCGATGGTTTGACCACCCTGATCCGTGGACAGAAACTTCCGATCTTTTCCGGAAACGGTCTCCCGCATGACAAACTTGCCGCACAGATCGTACAGCAGGCTTCCCTGGGCGATGATTCCGATGAGGACTTTGCAATCGTGTTTGCTGCAATGGGTGTTAAATACGATGTCGCTGAATTTTTCCGCCGTACTTTCGAAGAGAGCGGCGCATCTGACCACGTAGTTATGTTTCTGAACCTTGCCAATGATCCGGTCGTAGAACGACTTCTGACTCCGAAGATCGCACTGACCGCCGCAGAATATCTTGCTTTTGAAAAAGGCATGCACATCCTTGTTATCCTGACAGATATCACTTCTTTCTGCGAAGCAATGCGTGAGGTTTCTTCCTCCAAGGGTGAGATTCCTTCCCGTAAAGGTTATCCGGGCTATCTTTACAGTGAACTTGCTACTCTTTATGAGCGTGCAGGTATCGTGCAGGGCGGCAAAGGTTCTGTTACACAGATCCCAATCCTGACCATGCCGAACGACGATATCACTCATCCTATTCCTGACCTTACCGGTTATATCACCGAGGGACAGATCGTTCTGGACCGCCAGCTTCACGGTCAGGCAATCTATCCGCCGATCAATGTACTTCCTTCCCTCTCCCGTCTGATGAAGGACGGTATCGGTGAGGGCTTTACAAGAGAGGATCATCAGGACGTTGCAAACCAGCTTTTCTCCTGCTATGCAAAGGTTGGAGATGCCAGAGCCCTCGCTTCTGTTATCGGTGAAGATGAGCTTTCTCCTCTGGATAAGCGTTATCTGGTATTTGGAAAAGCTTTTGAGGCAGAGTTTGTCGGTCAGTCTGAAACCGAAAACCGAAGCATCACCGAAACCCTGGACAAAGGCTGGGAACTTCTCGGACTGCTTCCGAAGGATGAACTTGACCGTATCGATACAAAGATCCTGAACAAGTATTACAAAGAAACCGTTCGGTAAGGGGAGGTGACGTTTTATGGATCCTAATACCTTCCCCACCAAAGGAAATCTTATCCTTGCCAAGAACTCTCTCGCTCTTTCCCGTCAGGGATTTGAGCTGATGGACAAAAAACGTAACATTCTGATCCGTGAAATGATGGAACTGATCGATCAGGCAAAAGATATCCAGTCTCAGATTGATGAAACTTTCCGTGCCGCCTATGCAGCACTCCAGAAAGCCAACATGGAACTCGGTATTGCCTTCGTCGAACAGGTTTCGTACACAGTTCCTGTGGAAAACTCCATCCGCATCAAGACCAGAAGCGTTATGGGTACAGAGATCCCGCTTGTGGAATATGACAAGCAGACGACAAATACACCAACCTACGCTTATTACAACACCAGAATGTCACTGGATGAAGCCAAGGCCGCTTTTGAAAAGGTAAAAGAGCTTTCCATCCAGTTATCCGGCATCGAAAACGCCGCGATCCGTCTGGCTGCCAATATCAAGAAGACACAGAAACGTGCCAATGCACTCAAGAACATCACGATTCCTAAGTATGAGGCACTTACTAAGGATATCCAGAATGCACTTGAGGAAAAGGAACGTGAGGAATTTACGAGGTTGAAGGTTATCAAACGAATGAAACAGAACTCCTCCGGGAGATAGGATACAGCCCACACCGCAAATATGCGGGTGGGCTGTATTTATTTGCAAAATTATCAGATAATTATTGTTTGAAACCTTAAAATAACTCTTTTGGCTGAAAAACTTTTTAATATTTGCACTATGAAAATGTCAATAGGATTTATTATCTTTTTCGTCATTTTTTTATTTTCATTATTATTGACCAAAACATTTGTTTCTTTTCATTTTATGTAAATCTGGTATTCCACATCCAATTTTTGTGGATAATGTGGATAACTTTGTGTATAACTCAATTTTCCAGTAAAATCAACCATTCTGAAATGTGGATAACTTTTGCACCTAAATCGACATTATCCACATTTTCCGACAAGTTTTGTGCAATTTGCCAGATGGGCGATTTTGTCCGATTTTCTTCGACAAAATTACTGTCACACAGTTTTTTGTTATAAAAATATACATGCAGATATTTTCCCCTGGCTCAGCTTTTTTTATACCAAAAAAGCCCGCAGAACCTTGCGTTCCGGGGCCTTATCTTTGATAGTTTTTCGTATATTTTATTTCACGTAGGTTCCGACTCCAACCGGTGTATCGTAATTGTAATCTGTGATCACGATTCCTTTATTGGAGTTCAGCGCGTGGACAACTTTACCATCGCCGATATAGAGAGCAACGTGGTTGATCCCACCTGCTCCGTAGAATACCAGGTCGCCTGTCTCCATCTGGCTGATATCTTTTTTCTGGGATGCTTCATACTGAGCTGCTGCCACTCGTGGAAGGTCATATCCAAACTCTTTAAAGACTGACATTACAAATCCGGAGCAGTCAGCACCGTTTGTCAGACTTGTACCACCGTAGACGTATGGATTTCCTACAAACTGAACGGCGAACTGTGCAATATTTTCTCTGTGTTCCACACGCGCCTGCTCTGCCTTGCGAGCTTCTTCCTCTGCTTTTTTTCTGGCTGCCTCCTGGGCTTCCTCGCGGATCCTTGTGGTCTCTTCCTTGATCTCCTGCGCTCTGCGCTCTACTTCACGGGCATCGATCACTTTCCGGGATGCCTGTTTCTTTTCCTGGTAATCCTGTGCCTGGCTCTGCGCCTGCGCTACGATCTGGTTTGCGATCGCGCTGATATCGCCAGTCTGAGTATCATCACTTCCGTCGCTGAACAGTCCGTCCTCGGCATCTGTGAAATCTGCCTCATCTTCGCTGTCATCAACTTCTTCCATTTCAATCTGAACATCGCTGTCTGAGCTTCCTGAACTCAAGTCCGCTGCCTGAACACCGGTATATGCAGAAACGCTCATGCATGCACATAATAACATCACTGTTATTCTTTTTTTCATCAAATTCTCCTTTATAAAAAACTGCCATTTTTTGCCAAAATACTGCCCTATGGTATCACAATCGCCCGCACCTGTCAATTTACCGTAGCAGCGAGGCAAATTTTACGTCTTGACATGCAATAAAAAAGCAGCTCCAGCCATCCACTAGAACTGCCTTTTTTACATATTTTCTGCTTATTTTTCTATCAGGTAGCGTTGCACGGAGGCGACTGCATTTGCCCCGTCAGCCACTGCTGTCACAACCTGGCGAAGATTTTTGGTACGGATATCACCTGCTGCAAAGATTCCCGGTGTACTTGTCACACCGTCCTCTCCTGCGATGATATAACCGCTCTCATCCAGATCAACCAGCCCTTTGAATTTCTCTGTATTCGGAAGAATTCCAACAGCGATAAAAACTCCATCAACTGCGATCGTTTTTCCCTCATCTGTTTTGACATTGTGGACTTTGATATCTTCTACCTTGTCAGTTCCCTCGATAACCGTCGGTACGCTATCCCAGACCATTTCCACATTTGCACACTTAAACAGCTTGTCCTGAAGCACCTTGTCGGCGCGAAGTTCATCCCTTCTGTGAACAAGATAAACTTTCTTACATGTTCTGGAAAGAAGGATCGCATCCTCTACTGCCACATTTCCTCCTCCGACTACAGCAACTGTTCCATCCTGGAAAAAAGCTCCATCACAGGTCGCGCAGTAGGACACGCCCATTCCACTGAGTTCTTCTTCCCCCGGAATCCCAAGCTGGCGGTGTGCCGCACCACATGCAAGGATCACCGCTTTCGCCATATATCTGTTCTTCTTTGTGCGGATCACTTTAAGCCCGTTTTCCTCTTCGATGGAAAGTACCAGCTCTCTCTTTGGCTTGATTCCCAGTTTCTCCGCGTGATTTACCATGGTTTCTCCGAGATCCAGACCTGTGATTCCCGGAAGTCCTGGATAGTTGTCCACCTCATAAGTATCCACGATCTGTCCGCCCTGCACAAATTTCTTCTCAAGCCACAGAGTATTCAGCTTGCCTCTTGTCGCATAGATCGCTGCGCAGATTCCTGCCGGTCCTGCACCCAGAATCGCCAGATCATATATTTCTTCCATTAGATCAACCTCGCTTTCTTAACTCCTGAAACCAAGTTTAGCATACAATCCCGTTTTTTCCAATAAGATAGTAAAAACCTTTCTTTTGAGAGGAATCTATGAAACCTTCTCTTCGCAGACCCCGTTCTCCGATCGTTATCGCACTTCTTTTGTCTCTCACACTGGTTATCGGGCTTTTTATGGGATGGCTGTCCGGAAGTGTAATATCTAAGGACAAAGCTTTCCGCTCCCTCACCCGAAAAATCTTTCAGGAAGAAGTATCCGGAAGCATGCTGACACTCCATTATTCCCTTGCTTATCCCGAAAAAAAACATATTTCCAGACCTTCTCCCACCCTCGGAACGATCTCCGATGACACCAGTGCTACATATCAGAAATATGAGCAGTATCTCCGGAAGCTGAAAGATTTCACTCCTTCCGGTCTGACCCGTCAAAATCAGATCACGCGGGATATGCTGCTCCTTTACTATCAGACACAGCTTTCTGCCAGAGATTATACGCTTCTCGACGAACCGTTAAGCCCAAGTCTTGGCATCCAGGCACAGCTTCCTGTTCTGCTGGCAGAATATGCCTTTTATGACGATCAGGATATTGCGGACTATCTGAACCTTCTCACCTCGGTAAAGCCATATTTTCAGAGTATTCTCGCCTATGAACGCCGCAGATCTGATGCAGGATATTTCATGAGCAATGCAACTTTAAACCGCATTCTGGAACAGTGCAGTACCTTTATCAAAGATCCACAGAACAACTATATGCTGGATGTTTTTGCCCGGAAACTCAAAGATTACGGCCGTTTTTCTGAAAAAGAACAGGCAAAGCTGAATGAACGCCACAAAGAGATCCTGCTTACCAGTGTAATTCCTGCTTATCAGGAACTGATGACAGGGCTGAATGAATTAAAAAATACCGGAACTTCCAGCCGTGGGCTCAGTCATTTCAAAGGAGGGAAGGAATATTACCGTTATCTTCTGCAGTCTCAGACTGGTTCTTATCTCTCCGTCGAAAAGATCCAGCAGCGACTTACTTCTCAGCTTGCAGAAGATATGCACACGGTCCAGCAGATGCTCAAAGAGCAGCCATCACTCCTTCGAAAACTCACGAATGGTGCAGAAATAAAAGATTTTGAACCGGCGTCTGCCCTTCAGTATCTGAACCAGCATATGCAGAAGGATTTTCCTGCTCTCGATACCACCGATTATGAGATCCGCTATGTTCACAAATCCATGGAGGATTTTCTGAGTCCTGCATTTTATCTCACACCGCCACTGGATACGGGCAGGCCGAATGTGATCTACATCAACCGTGCAGGCAGCCGGTCCAATCTGGAGCTTTTTACAACGCTATCCCACGAAGGATTTCCGGGGCATCTGTACCAGACTGTTTTTTTCGGAAAGACACAGCCGGACGACATCCGATATCTGATCACCTCGGGCGGCTATGTTGAAGGCTGGGCGACTTATGTCGAATCCTACGGATATCAGTATGCCGCTTCCCTTCTCTCCGACAAGGCTGCTGCTGATATCACCACCCTGATGTGGAAAAACCGCAGTATCAACCTCTGTATTTATTCTCTGCTTGATACCGGTATCCACTATCAGGGCTGGAATCAGGCTGCCGCCGCAAAGTTCCTGAATGCTTTCGGTATCCAGGATGAAAAAGTAATCGCAGAGATTTACCAGTATATCGTGGAAACTCCCGGAAACTATCTCAAATACTATCTCGGCTATCTGAATTTTCTCGACCTTAAGACCTCTCAGCAGAAAAAACTTGGAGATTCTTTTGACCTCAGAGAATTCCACCGCCAGGTCCTGGAGATCGGCCCGGTGCAGTTTCCTGTTCTTGCAAAATATATGCAGCCTGCTGCCGACAGTTCTTCATAATGCTACCTCCTCGCTGTGCAAAAAAAAGCAGGCATGTCCATCGTTCTGATGATATGTCTGCTTTCTGTATTTCTTTTATTTGTCATTTCCATAAGTCCGGAAAAACTTCTGGAGTTTCGTCAATGCCCTTGTCAGCACCTCTGTCTCTTCTTTGTCCATGCCATCAAGCACTTCCATGACCATCTTCTCGTGGAACATCCGATGATGGAAATATGCTTTCTCCCCCTTTTCAGAAAGAGATACCAGTACAACCCTGCGGTCCTCCTCGCTTCGGCTACGCTCTACATATCCCTTCTTGACCAGGTGATTGATCGCGATCGTCAAAGTTCCCACCGTCACAGATACCGCACGTGCCACCGTGGACATATTCTTCGGTTCCCGGATTCCGATCGCTTCGATCACATGCATGTCGTTTACGGAAATATCCTTATATTCTGAGGTGAGCAGCGCACGCTCTTCCACATCCATGATCTCGTTGAACAGTTTTACCAGAACATCATTTACAGTTTCGTATGAATTCATCAGCATACCCCTTCCCTGTCTGTTTCTTTATTATAGCGTAAAGTAATTTGAAACACAAAGCAATTTTTTTAACAACATCTTTTTTTGCTGAGTTTAATTTGCTATAATGGGGAAATGAAAGGAAATAAATTTATGAAAAAAAATAAGAATATACCACTGAATCTCAGGGAACAGATGAATTCCCGTATTGGTCTGATCTGCTCCGTTATTTTACTGCTGCTTCTCGTTGCAGGGTTACGTCAGCTTGACTACAACCTTATCGAGAAACCCAAAGAAGAAGCTGCCAAAGTCGCCCAGAAGGAAGCAGAAGCGGCAAAGAAAGCTGCTGAAGAACCGGAAGTTTCCACAGCAAGTGTGATTGCTGTCGGCGACAATCTTTATCACGGAAGTCTGATCGAATCCGGCGAAAATGATTCCGGAACCTGGAATTATGATCAGATTTATGACAAAGTACGTGATGAGATCCAGGCTGCTGATGTGGCAATGGTCGACCAGGAGACTGTTTTTACTACAGAACATGATGCTGTCAGCTCTTACCCGTCTTTTGCAACTCCTACGGAAGTCGGTGATGCACTGATGAATGCAGGATTCGATGTCGTAGAATCCGCAACAAACCATATCGATGATTATGGAATTGATTTTCTTCAGGAAACCTTTAATTTCTGGAGCAGCAAATATCCGGATGTTCCTGTCCTTGGAATCCACCCGACACAGGAAGATGCTGATACAGTCAAGACACTGGAAGTAAACGGGATTACGATTTCTTTTCTGGATTATACATACGGAACCAACAACGGCGGGGTCGGCGAAGGAAATGAATACATGATTGATCTCTTCGACAAGAATAAAGTCTCCACCATGATCCAGAAAGCCAAAGCCTCCAGCGACGTGCTGATCTTTGTCGCTCACTGGGGCAAGGAAGAAGAACCGATGCCTACGGAATATGAGAAAGAATGGGCCACCTTCCTGATGCAGCAGGGTGTTGATGTCGTAGTCGGCGGTCATCCACATATCCTGCAGCCTTATGGACGGATGTCTGACGATCAGGGACACAATATGCTGATCTTCTACTCCCTTGGAAACTTCGTTTCCACTCAGCAGACCCTTACCGGGCTTCTGGAAGGAATGGCAAGCTTCACCATCCAGAAAACTGTCAAGAACGGTGAAACAACGATCGATATCCTCGATCCGACTGTCAAACCAATGGTCATGCATTATAACAAAGATGAAGGCGTGTTTAATCCATATATGCTCGAAGACTACACCGAAGAACTCGCTTCTCAGCACGGTGTGAAAGACATCATCGGAGACGAATTCACCCTGGCAAACCTCCAGGCCAAATTCAAAGAGATCATGTCCATGAATGTAGAACCATCCACCAGAACAGACCTTCTCGATGTATCCTTCGATTATGAACTCAACATGATCAACTCAGACGGAGACATCGTAGACGACATCTGGTCCACCAGTGCCGACGAATACCTTGCACAGCAGGGAAATTCCGACGGCAGCGACAGTTCCGGGGACTCCTCCGAGGATTCTGAGGATTCGTCATACGATGACTCGTCCTATGATGATTCCTACGATGATTCATACGACGACAGCTACTACGACGAAGACTACTAAAGACTTATTTATCCAAAGACAGGACAGCGCAGCTCCTCCGTCCCATATTCTTTGTTTTTTCTCACCTCCAACATGCGATAACGTAAATGCCGTACTATAGTTGGATAACTCAGTCAACTATAGTACGGCATTGGACCTTATCGCAACAACAGCCTCTCCGCATTCCCTTCCGTCACCGCAATAACCTCATCTTCTGTCACACCTTTGATCCGTGCGATCTCTCTCGCCACATACACCAGATTCCTGGAATCATTCCGCTTTCCGCGATTCGGTTCCGGGCTCAGATACGGACTGTCCGTTTCCAAAACGATCTGATCAAGCGGTGCATACTCCACAACTTCCTTAAGTTTCTTCGCATTCTTAAACGTGACCACACCGCCAATTCCCAGATAAAGTCCCATATCCAGATACTCCCGCGCCATCTCCTTCGCATAAGAAAAACAATGAATGATACCGCCGTACATTCCACCCTTCATGCAATCCTTCACTATGTCCAGAGTGTCCTTCGCAGCTTCCCTGCTGTGGATCATAAACGGCATCTGTGCCTCCCTTGCGATCTCCATCTGTGCACGGAACATCTTTTTCTGAATCTCATGCTCATGTTCTTCCTTGTGCCAGTAATAATCCAGCCCGATCTCACCGACCGCTACTGCTTTCGGCAGTTTACAAAGCTTCCGGATCTCCTCAAGAGTCTCCTCTGTCATCTTATCCGCATCATCCGGATGGATTCCAAATGCACCATAAACAAACGGATATTTTTCCATAAGAGCTTCTGTGTCCTTCAGACTTTCAAGCGAAGCACAGGCATTGACGATTCTGTCAATTCCGTTTTCCTGCATGGAATCCAGAAGTTCCTCCCTGTCTGCCTCAAAAGCTTCGTCATCATAATGAGCATGTGTTTCAAAAATCATATGTGTTTCCAATTATTCATTCTCCTCGATTATCACCAATTCATCTCCTTCATGGATCACGCCTCCATGAAGAACTCTCGTAAAAACGCCCTCTCTCGGCATGATGCAGTCGCCCATCTTCTGGAAGATCGCGCAGCCGTGATGGCATTTCTTGCCGATCTGCGTCATCTCAAGAACTACATCGTTGCATCGAAATTTCGTTCCCACCGGAAGTTTGGCAAAGTCAAAGCCTTCGACTACCAGGTTTTCTCCAAAAGCTCCATCTTCGATCTCGGCACCTTTCGCGCGGAATTCCTGGATCTTGTCATAGGAAAGAAGACTGACCTGACGGTGCCATTTGCCCGCATGTGCGTCATCCTTGATTCCCCATTCTTCTATGAATTCACCTTCCGGTATACGATACTTCTGTGTTCCTTTTTCCTTGCTGATACATACTGCGATTACTCTACCCATAATAAAAAAACCTCCTGTTTCTATTTACCCCTTTTTATTTGCGTGCACAGTTTCCTGCTTCTCCTGTCAGGATCTCGATTCCATGTCCCAGTGCATCGATGATGTATTCCAGACTTTCCTTAACCGCTTTCGGACTTCCCGGAAGATTGATGATCAGTGTCTTTCCTCGGATTCCGGCAGTTGCACGGCTCAGCATTGCTCTTTTTGTGATCGTCATGCTGTATGCACGCATTGCCTCCGGGATTCCCGGTACTCTGCGCTCAATAACTTCTTCGGTTGCCTCCGGTGTAACATCCCTCTCTGAAAATCCTGTTCCGCCTGTTGTCAGGATCAGTTCTGCCATCTCTTTGTCTGCAATTTCCTGCATTTTGCCGGCAAGCATAACCTGATCATCCGGAAGGATGTCCATGGATACAACTTCATATCCCTCGCGTTCTACGATTTCTTTGATCGCAGGTCCGCTTAAGTCTTCTCTTTCGCCACGATATCCTGTATCACTTGATGTGATGATCGCTACTCGTTTCATATTTCCTCCATTTTCTTTTATCTGTTCTCGAAACGGAAATCTCCGCTTTTTCCGCCTGTTTTTTCGATCAGATGGATCTCTGACATGACCATGTGCTTGTCGATTGCCTTGCACATGTCATAAATGGTCAGAAGTGTCACCTGGACACCTGTCAGTGCTTCCATTTCCACGCCGGTTTTGCCCTCTGTCTTTACAGTACAGAAAACGTGGATCCGATTTTTTTGCTGATCCAGTTCGTAATCAATGGAACATTTCTGTATCGGCAGCGGATGACACATTGGAATCAGCTCGGAAGTTTTTTTGACTCCCATGATCCCTGCAACTCTGGCTACGCCGAGGACATCTCCTTTTTTGACATTTCCTGCTGTTACTGCTTCCATGATCTCCGGTCCCACGGAAATATATCCTGTCGCCAGGGCAGTCCTGTATGTGACCTGTTTCCCGGAAACGTCAACCATCACCGCATTTCCATTCTGGTCAAAATGTGTAAAACCCTTTTCCATAAAAAGTCCTGTCTCCTTTTAAATATAAATTCAGGAAGTTCATCATAAACAGTTTCGGCAGAATTTCTGCCCTCTGTCCTGAACTTCCTGAATAAATTTTTTATAGCTTAACAGTCTTTAGCAGATTTCTGCTCCTGCCGGCATTTCTTTCTCCGGTACCATCAGGGACAGGTTTCCGTCTGCATCTTCTGCACAGAGGATCATACCTTCGCTTAAGATTCCTGCAAGTTTGGCAGGTTTCAGGTTGGTAACGACCATAACTTTCTTTCCTACCATTTCTTCTGCGCTGTAGTGAGATTTGATTCCGGATACGATCTGGCGTACCTGGCTTCCGATCTTAACCTGAGAGCAGAGAAGTTTACGGGATTTCTTTACTTCTTCGCAGGCGATGATCTCACCAACCTGGAACTGAAGTTTTCCAAAATCGTCAAATGTGATCTCTGGTTTTGCTTCGATGTCGATCACATTTTCTTCTTTTTTCTCCTCAACCGGCTCTTCTTTCTTCGGATGAAGTTCTTCTACTTTTGCAAGTACTTCTTTGAGGTCAAGACGTGCAAACAGGATCTCCGGTTTTTCGGTTACTTTGTTTCCTGACGGATAGAGTCCGAATGTCTTCAAGTCTTCAAGAGTACGTTTTTCTGCATTTAACTGCGCGAGGATGCGCTCTGTTGTCTCCGGCATGAAGGATTCCAGAAGAGTTGCTCCCATGGTGATTCCTTCAACCAGGTTGTAGAGAACGGTTGCAAGACGATCTTTCTTTGCTTCGTCTTTTGCAAGAGCCCATGGCATAGTCTCGTCGATGTATTTGTTCAGACGTTTGAACAGAGTGAATACCTCTGTCATTGCATCTGCAACACGCAGTTTGTCCATCTTCTCAGCAACCTTGCCCGGAACAGCCAGCGCAAATGCTTTGAGGTCTTCGTCAACCGGTTCAGCAACACCTTTGTTTTCTACTACGCCGCCGAAGTATTTGTTGGACATGGAGATGGTACGGTTTACAAGGTTTCCGAGAGTATTTGCAAGCTCGGAGTTCAGTCTCTCTACCATCAGTTCCCATGTGATGACACCATCGTTCTCGAATGGCATTTCGTGAAGTACGAAATAACGGACAGCATCTACGCCGAAGAAATCTACGAGTTCATCTGCATAGATTACGTTTCCTTTGGATTTACTCATCTTGCCATCGCCCTGGAGCAGCCACGGATGTCCGAATACCTGTTTCGGAAGCGGCAGGTCAAGTGACATCAGGAAGATCGGCCAGTAAATAGTATGGAAACGGATGATGTCTTTACCGATCAGATGAAGATCTGCCGGCCACAGTTTGTTGAACTGTTCAGAGCTTTCGCCGTCGCAGTCATAACCGATTCCTGTGATATAGTTTGTCAGGGCATCCAGCCATACATAAACAACGTGCTTCGGATCGAAGTCTACCGGGATTCCCCATTTGAAGGATGTTCTGGATACGCAGAGATCCTGAAGTCCCGGAAGAAGGAAGTTGTTCATCATCTCGTTTTTACGTGATTCCGGCTGAATGAAATCCGGATGTGTGTTGATGTAGTCGATCAGACGGTCTGCATATTTGCTCATTTTGAAGAAGTATGCTTCTTCTTTTGCTGGAACGCATGGGCGTCCGCAGTCCGGGCATTTGCCGTCTACGAGCTGTGATTCTGTGAAGAAGGATTCACAAGGTGTACAGTACATTCCTTCGTAATGTCCCTTGTAGATGTCTCCTTTTGCATACATTTTCTTGAAGATCTTCTGAACCTGTTTCTCGTGGTCAGCGTCTGTGGTACGGATGAATTTGTCATAGGATGTGTTCATCAGATCCCAGATTCTCTTGATCTCACCGGATACGTTGTCTACGAATTCCTTTGGTGTGATTCCTGCTTCTTCTGCTTTGAGCTCGATCTTCTGACCATGCTCGTCAGTTCCTGTCTGGAAAAATACATCGTATCCTTCCTGTCTCTTGTAACGTGCGATCGCGTCTGCCAGTACGATCTCATAGGTGTTGCCGATATGCGGTTTACCGGATGTATAGGCGATCGCGGTTGTAATATAATACTTCTGCTTGTCCATTTTATTGTTCCTCCTGGATTATAATAAAAAAAGACCCCTTCTCATAGAGAAGACGAGTCCTGCCCGTGTTACCACTTCTGTTCGTTCCTGCCTCGCGGTCAGAAACCTTGTTGGGTACGATTCCATACGGATAATCCGACCAATACTGTAATAGTCTGATAATCTGCTATTGTCCTGATACCCTTCCGCTATAACAGGCGGTCCTGTTGCAGTCTGAATAGCACCGAATTTTATTTCCTTTAAGAAATTACTTTCTGTATGCCAGGAACCCTCTCATTAACATCGATACTCATCTCGACTGCACCTCTCCCAAGCCATCTTCCATCTGCACCTGCACTTCCCTCTCAGCCACGGAAATCTGAAATTTCCTCCGGGGAATTCTCTGTAATGTGGTCAGCAAATGTACTCTCTTGTTCGTTGAGTTTGCTTA
The DNA here is from genome assembly GCF_040096655.1 of Blautia intestinihominis. Classification (NCBI taxonomy): domain Bacteria; kingdom Bacillati; phylum Bacillota; class Clostridia; order Lachnospirales; family Lachnospiraceae; genus Blautia; species Blautia intestinihominis. Next base: position 21,647 of record NZ_JBBMEI010000043.1, read on the forward strand.
TATTTTGCGGAAATTCATGTTTCCGCTCCTTTAAGAATAGTAGCATATTTACCTATGTTTGTAAACCGCGAATTTCGGTGTTATAACTATGCATAATCCTGCATATTTAGCACACACTGTCTTCTGTCAGCATCTCCTATCCAATATGAGCAGGGACTACCTAATGTTCCAATTGACGAACATATATTCTTAGTTGTACAATAAATTCAACAAATAAAAAGCAAATTATCTGACACTAACTATTTCTATTTTTCCTCAAAGGAGGTATTTTTATGCAGGCTTTATCACAGACAAATGCAGGCGATACCTGTACTATTAAATGGATGTTCGGCGTTCCGGAAATTCTTGAAACTATGCGAAATATGGATATCAAAGAAGGCAGCACCATCCAGGTCATCCAGAAATGTCGCGACTGGCTGATCATCGGAAGCAATAACCGCCGCCTGGCAGTTGGAAATGAAGTTGCGGATCGGATACAGGTTTAGGATTCAGCAAAAAAGACCTCCTTCTGATATCATTCAGAACAAGGTCTTTTGTTATTATTTCATTTTAAATTCAATCGTCACCTTAAACAGATCCCCATCAAGATACAACTTAAATTCTCCACCCTGGAGCCGGACGAGGTCTTTGGCGATTGACAGGCCAAGTCCGCTGCCTTCGGTGTTTCGGGAGACGTCGCCGCGGATGAAACGTTCGGTGAGTTCGTCTGCGGAGATGTTCAAAGGCTGTGCGGAGATGTTTTTGAGGGAAAGCTGCACGTTTGGCCGGTCAACTTTTACATCGACGTAAACTCTTGTGTTTTCCATCGCATATTTTGATGCGTTTCCAAAAACATTCTCGAGGACTCGCCAGAGTCTGCGGCCATCTGCACAGATGATTGCTTCTTCCTCATCGAAATGAACTACCATCGTCAGATTTCTTTCTTCGAATTTCTCTTCAAATTCTCCAATCACCTGATGTACCAGTTCAATGAAATTCAGGTCCGTCATTTCCAGTGTGGTATTTCCGGTGCTTGCTTTGGAGGCTTCTACGACATCTTCAGTCAATACTTTGAGCCGCTGTGCCTTGTTTTCCAAAACTTCCAGATAACCTCTGATCTTGGGGTCTTCCGGATTCTCGCGCTTGAGAAGATCCACATAATTGATGATCGAAGTAAGCGGTGTCTTGATATCATGGGAGACATTCGTGATCAGCTCTGTTTTCATGCGCTCGTTCTTGAGGCTGTTTTCTACAGCTGCATCCAGTCCCTCTCCAATATGGTTGATATAATCTGCCACCTGTTCCTGTTCACCGGAAAGTTTTTCTGTTGGAATCTTGTATTGGAGTTCTCCGTCAGTGATCTTCTTCAGACCAGCGATGATCTGCTCTCTTCCCCAGGCTTTTTTTACAAGATAATAAAGAACTGCACAGTCCATTACAATCAGCAGAAGAAAAGCAAATGCTGAACCACCATTAACCGTCATTACATAAAACATAAACTGCAAAAATACAAAGATGCCAAATAACAAAATTATTTTGACCCTGCTGATCATATTGCCACCGAGAAAGACAACCAGATCATTACATTTAGAAAAACACTTTCTTACCAATATCAGAACGTGTCGGAGCAGGCTGTCTCTCCAGAGAGATCTTGCCTTGATCCTGCGAACCAGACTCAGCCAGCCGGTCAGGAACCATCCGCCACACCAGATTCCCAGGATGCTGAATCCCGTCACTTTCCAGACCATTCGTATGTCTTCAAAATCCATTGTCTGGACGATCACCGAAGTGCCCAGCAGCCAGATCATAAATATCATCCCTGCCACAATCTCGGTATACCATCTGTCCAGGAAATTCAGATGCACTTTCTCATCTTCATTGTTTCGTCCGGCCCCGATCGTCAGGATCACAAGTCCTGCAAGTGCCAGAACCAGTGACACTACAGAAATTACCATGATCGGCACCAGCCATGGTTCAAACTTCTCATAGACAAGTTTTTCCTGCTTGATCCTGTCTAATACCGGAAAATCTTTATCTACAGAAACGAAATAGAGATAATTTTCCTCACCAAGTCCTGTATTCTCGATCATGCTCTGCCAGTAAGATACTGTCCAGTCTGCGATATTGGAAAATCCCAGGGCACAGTCCTGCAGATCCGGAGCGATCAGCATAAGCGGATCACCACTGGAAGTCAGTTCATCCAGTTTTTTTGCATAATTTGCTGATGTGATGCCTTTTATATTGGTGTACACTTTATCGGATTTTGTGTCTACGTACATGTAGTTAACATTTGTTACACCTGTTGCATAAGTTTTCAGGACTTTTTCACCATAAGAAGCATCACTGTATTCAACCAGAGCCGTGTATAAATACTCATATGCCTTGCTGATATTTCCTTTCCATTCTTCACTGTTGTTTACAACATCAAGGATACTGTCCGCTCCATCCGGTTTGTACGCTTCTTTCAGCGGGGCATCGTTATTTCCACTGGATTCATAATTATACACATCTGTATAAACAACATTCCCGTCCGCGTCGGTAACATATTCCACACCATCATTACGGATTCCTATGTTATCATTGGCGTCACCATAGTACGTATACTCTTTGCCGGAGAGTATGGCCAGTATATCCTTTGCATTCTCTGTCCATCCGTCTTCATCACTGCCAAAAACAAATTTCAGTTCACCAGTAGTAATCTTATCTGCAAAATCATTGTAGTACATATAGTAGTCGCTGCCATCCGGCTGACGGCAGATCAGAACATTTGCACTTCGATCCCAGGATGATTTCTTCGCCCAGTCATACAGATTCCCTGCCTTGTAGGCAAGTCCGGATGTGTTTTTGTGCGTCAGCGTCTTTCCCTTATTCAGCTCCGCAAGATCCACCAGTTCTCCGTCGTCTGCCTGATCCAGGATTTCTCTCTCATTGATCGCATTAATGATCGTATGTGAAAGGCTGTACATATTATCCTGGAAGCTCTGGGAATCCACATAATTTTTGCTGTCCAATGGCTGAACGCCTTTGCTCATGATAAGCACGGATGCCCCGGCTCCCGCGCAGGCTACCGTCACAAAAACTATTGTCAGCAGCACCAGAAGCCCTTTTACACCGCTTTTTCTGTACCATCTTGTCTTCATTTATACCCCATTTCCTTTCTGCTAAATGACTCTGCTATAAACACAGGAGTTTTCCACAGGTCCATTCAGAAAATCAGATCTTTTCCACTTTATACCCAAGTCCCCACACAACTTTGAGGTAGCGCGGCTCCTTTGGATTGATCTCAATTTTTTCTCTGATATGTCGGATGTGAACCGCTACCGTATTATCTGCCGCGATCGCTTCCTCTTCCCAGATACTCTCATAGATCTGATTGATGGAAAAAACTCTTCCCTGATTTTTGACCAGAAAAAGAAGGATCCTGTACTCGATCGGTGTCAGTTTGACTGCTTCTCCATCGACAGTAACTTCCTTACGGTCATCATCGATCATCAGTCCGCCCGTCTCGTAAACATTTCCTCTCTTTTCTGCCATTGCACCCAGCTGCGTATATCTGCGAAGCTGGGATTTTACCCTCGCCATCAGTTCCAATGGGTTAAAAGGTTTCGTCACATAATCATCTGCGCCGACATTCAGTCCGAGGATCTTGTCTGTATCCTCTGATTTTGCAGATAAAATTATGATAGGAAGAGCGTTTTTTTCGCGGATCTTCAATGTTGCCCGGATTCCGTCCAGCTTCGGCATCATCACGTCGATGATCAGAAGATCCACCGGATTATTCTGCAAAACCCGGATCGCCTGTTCACCATCGTATGCTTTGAGAATGTGATGCCCCTCCTGTGCCAGATAGATTTCTATTGCCTCCACGATGTCTTTGTCGTCATCACATACCAGTATCTCTGCCATTTCCCTTGCCTCCTGTGTTTTCATGTTTTTACTATACTGCTTAAGAATTAATATCTATGGGGTAAAATATTAAGACTTTCTTATTTTTTTCGCTTTTCTATTGTATCAGAAAATCCGTCTGAAAAAAATATATTTTCCTTGTTGACAAATCTATACCATTATGGTACAGTATAGTCACAGCAAGAAAACAATAACGATTACTATTATTAAATAAAACAAACTTAATCAGAAAAGGAGATCAAGATTATGGCAAAATGGGTATGTAATGTATGTGGATATGTTTATGAAGGCGATGCTGCTCCGGAGGTATGTCCGCAGTGTAAAGCTCCTGCTTCCAAATTCACAGAGCAGAAAGGCGAGATGACATGGGCTGCTGAACACGTTGTTGGTGTTGCTCAGGGCGTGAGCGAAGATATTCTCGAAGACCTGAGAGCGAACTTCCAGGGTGAGTGCTCTGAGGTTGGTATGTATCTCGCAATGGCAAGAGTTGCCCACAGAGAAGGCTATCCGGAAATCGGTCTTTACTGGGAGAAAGCAGCTTACGAAGAAGCTGAGCACGCTGCTAAATTCGCAGAACTTCTCGGTGAAGTCGTTACTGACAGCACAAAGAAAAACCTTGAGATGCGTGTAGAAGCTGAGAACGGTGCTACTGCTGGTAAATTCGACCTGGCTAAACGTGCCAAAGCTGCTAACCTTGATGCGATCCATGACACAGTACATGAGATGGCTCGCGATGAAGCTAGACACGGCAAAGCATTCGCTGGATTACTGAAAAGATACTTCGGAGAATAATTTAAGGAACTGATTTACAGAAAGGAAACGCGATATATGGCTACATTGAAATACAGTCGTCAGCGAGAATCGATCAAAGAATTTCTCATGACCCGTAAGGATCACCCTACCGCAGATGTTGTTTATGAAAATATGAAAAAAATCTACCCCAACATCAGTCTGGGAACCGTATATCGTAACCTTTCTCTGTTATCTGAGATCGGTGAGATCCAGAAACTGTCCAACTTCGGCAGTGCAGATCATTTCGATGGTTGTGTTGAACCACACTGTCACTTCATGTGTACAACTTGTGGAGATGTCCTGGATCTGGAAACAGAGGGTATGGACGATCTGATAGAGAAAGCCGGTCGAAACTTTTCCGGCAAGATCACAGCATGCGATATACGATTTTTCGGAACTTGCCCGAAATGTATGAACAAATAATGTATTTTCAGACATTTGCTTGACTTCGAGCATTCAATGTGATAGATTGAAACTACAGTTATTGAGAATTATTACTATTATTAAACAGAACTAACTTAATTAAGAAAAGGAGATCAAAATTATGGCAAAATGGGTATGTAATGTATGTGGATATGTTTACGAAGGTGACGCTGCTCCGGAAGTCTGTCCGCAGTGTAAGGCTCCTGCTTCCAAATTCACAGAGCAGAAGGGCGAGATGACATGGGCTGCTGAACACGTTGTTGGTGTTGCTCAGGGTGTGAGCGAAGACATTCTTGAAGACCTGAGAGCTAACTTCCAGGGTGAGTGCTCTGAAGTTGGTATGTATCTGGCAATGGCAAGAGTTGCCCACAGAGAAGGCTATCCGGAAATCGGTCTCTACTGGGAGAAAGCTGCTTACGAAGAAGCTGAGCATGCTGCTAAATTCGCAGAACTTCTCGGTGAAGTCGTTACTGACAGCACAAAGAAAAACCTTGAGATGCGTGTAGAAGC
>NZ_JBBMEI010000044.1:0-25495 GCF_040096655.1 Blautia intestinihominis
GCCAGGAGGGGAGCGCGAGGGGAGAACGGCCTTCGCAACTTCGAGTGCTCTCCCCTCGCAGGTTTCCATATTTCCAAATATGAAAAAAATTATTATAAAAAAGAAGAAAGAAAAATCATAAAAGACCCCTCTTTTATCGGGTCACTTTTTTCAGGAGGAGAAAAAATGGGATTTTCTACAAGTACATGCACAGAATTCGTCGAAGTTCTCGCTTCTAAAGCCCCGGTACCGGGCGGCGGCGGTGCATCAGCGCTGGTTGGTGCAGTTGGAACTGCACTTGGCAATATGGTAGGCAGTCTTACCGTAGGTAAGAAAAAATATGCAGACGTAGAAGACGAAATGTGGGAGCTCAAAGCAAAATGCGACCAGCTCCAGAAAGATTTCCTTCGTCTGATCGAAAGAGACGCAGAAGTTTTTGAGCCGCTCTCCAAAGCATATGGTATGCCAAAAGAAACCGAAGAAGAAAAAGCAGAAAAAGCCCGTGTTATGGAGATCGTGCTGAAAGATGCCTGCTCCGTACCGATGGAGATCATGGAGAAATGCTGTGAAGCGATCGAGCTGATCGTTGAATTCGGCGCAAAGGGTTCCAAACTGGCGATCAGTGATGCCGGTGTTGGAGCAGCTTTCTGCAAAGCAGCATTACAGGGTGCCAGCCTGAATGTCTACATCAATACAAAATCCATGGCAGACAGAGAATACGCAGAAGAACTCAACAAAAAAGCAGACGCAATGCTTGAGAAATACACCAAGATGGCAGATGAGACATTCGAAAGCGTTCTTGGCAGATTAAAATAATCAGCAACAAAATAGCGGAGGAAATACAAAAATGGCAAAGCAGTTATTAGGTAAAGAAGTAACAGCAGCACTGAATGAAAAGATCAAAGCAAATGTAGCAGAATTACAGGGCAAAGGCGTAAACCCGACACTTTGCATCATTCGTGTTGGCGAAAACCCAAGCGATATTTCTTATGAAAGAGGAGCAACAAAACGCTGCGAAACTCTTGGCGTAGCATGTGAGAAGATCCTTCTTCCGGGAGATGTGACTCAGGAAGAACTCCTTGCAACCATCGACAAAGTAAACAAAGACGACCACATCCACGGCGTTCTTCTGTTCCGTCCGCTTCCGAAACATCTGGATCAGGCAGTGATCGAAAATGCACTTGCTGCAGAAAAAGACGTTGACTGCATGACAGATCTTTCCATGTCCGGCGTATTCACCGGCAAAAAAATCGGTTTCCCGCCATGTACACCACAGGCATGCATGGAGATCCTGGATCATTACGGAATCGATTGCACAGGCAAAAAAGCCGTTGTTATCGGAAGAAGCCTTGTAGTTGGAAAACCGGCAGCCATGATGCTGGTTAAGAAAAACGCAACCGTAACGATCTGCCACACAAGAACCGTTGATATGCCGTCTGTTGCAAAAGAAGCAGACATCGTGATCGTAGCAGCCGGACGCGCAGGCGTTGTTGGTGCTGATTATGTCAGAGAAGGACAGACCATCATCGATGTAGGTATCAACGTAAATGCAGAAGGCAAACTCTGTGGAGACGTTGACTACGCTGCAGTTGAGCCGATTGTTGATGCGATCACACCAGTTCCTGGCGGAGTTGGAAGCGTTACCACATCCGTTCTTGTAGGACATGTAGTAGAAGCTGCAATGAGAAAGGTAAATGGATGATTCGAAACAAAAAAGCAATGCTCTTTTGTTCACAGATGATACTGGCAGGTGCCCTTATAACAGGGGCACCTTGTCTGGCGTCTGGGGATAATGGAGAGACGAGCGTATTTGGAAGTTCAGATACAAAGGCAGATGATGAAGTATCCGATCTTTCCGGCGAAGGCCAGATCCACAAACCGGCCAGTCTTAACGCGCCGGATTTTACCTCAGATCCGAATTTCGTGGATGATTCCACCGACAATACTTATGGTTATTACACGATCATGGGGACGACAACCGTTTCCCTGGCACAGATGACTTCCCAGTACAATGCACACGGATCCGAATATCCGTCCGCATCTCTGAAAGAAGGCGGTGCAGAGACGATTGATGATTTCTGCACGATCATTCTGGAAGAAGCAAATGCCGAAGGTGTCCGGGGAGAAGTAGTCTTCGAACAGGCAATGCTCGAGACCGGATGGCTTCAGTACGGAGGAGATTCCGGAATCTCCCAGTACAACTTCGCAGGACTCGGAACCACGGGAGGCGGCGTTCAGGGCGTATCCTACCCCGACGTAAGAACCGGGATCCGCGCACAGGTACAGCATTTAAAAGCCTACGCCTGCGACGAATCCCTCAACCAGGACTGCGTAGACACCCGCTTCAACATGGTCCAAAGAGGCAGCGCCCCATACGTCGAATGGCTCGGACAGCAAGAAAATCCCAATGGAGGCGGCTGGGCCGCCGGGGCAAACTACGGAGAGAAACTACTCAATCTACTGAGCAATCTCAAGGAGGAATAAGTGAGATGTTTGACATCTCCTTATATCCTCTTTTCTTTTTGGGCAAAAACCAAAACCGCAAAGTGGACGTGCCCGTCCCCTCTGCACACCCCTGGGCTTTTGGGAAAAACATCGGCATTGGTTTTGGTGTGGGGAAGCATTTTTGTAGCGTGGTATGGAGCCTGGATATCGCGTGGGGGAAATCTCCCCCAAAAATCCACCGTGACTCAGGGAGTCCCTCCAAATCCCCAACCTATTCAAACGAAAATCTCCCGGCCTGGACCACCAGGAAAATTTTTCACAATCCTCGACCAAAAAACAAAATTCCCGTCAAACACCCAGCCCAGGGTGTGCAGGGGGACGGGCGACGTCCCTTTGCAGTTTACCTTGCTTCCCAAAAGCGAAAAAAGAGCCCGGCGAATACATTCCCCAGGCAAAAAAAAGTTTTTTACACTTGCTTTTTCCAAAAAAATCTCAAGAAAGCTCAATTTCCTTCAATTCTTTCGCCGGCAGTTTCTTAGAAGAACCTGCCACATACTTCTTAAGCGCCTTAGAAGACTTCGCAATCGGCACATTCGTACCAGCACCGCCCATACATCCACCAGGACAAGCCATACCCTCGATCATACAGCCCTTAAGTTTCCCGGCTTTCGCCAAAGCCAGCATCTTCTTACACTCTGCCAGGCTCTCTGCATGCTCAATATGCACCGGAACTTCCGGATAATATTCCTTCAGACAGGCCTCGATCGCACCTGCAACACCACCTGCGACCGCATATCCACGTCCGGCGGCAGTAGCATCATGCAGGGAACCTTCGTCTTCAAAGGAAGCCGGCTCGATCTCACGCGCATCAAACATCGCATCCAGTTCCTCAAAAGTCAAAACAAAATCCACATCACTTCGCACAGTACGGCGCATCGCTTCCAGTTTCTTGGAAGCACAAGGTCCAATGAAGACAACCTTCGCATCCGGATCATCCTGCTTTACCTTACGTGCAGTGGCAACCATAGGAGTCAGCTCCTGTGAGATATTGTCGATCATGGTCGGGAAGAATTTCTTTGCCATCATGGACCAGGACGGACAGCAGGAAGTCAGAAGGAACGGAAGATTTCCTGTTGCAACCTCATGTGCATAATGATGTGCCTCAGAGATCGCACCGACATCCGCACCAAACGCAACCTCATGAACATCAGAAAAACCAAGAACCTGCAGAGCTGTCTTGAATTTGCCAGGGGTCACATCATCACCAAACTGGCCGATATAAGCCGGTGCAACGATCGCAACGATCTTATCGCCGTCACGAAGCGCATGCGCAAGCTGGAAGATCTGAGATTTATCAGAGATCGCACCGAACGGACAGCTTACCATACACATACCACAGGAAACACACTTGTCATCCAGGATGCTCGCACGCCCCTGCTCATCACTTCCGATCGCCTTGACACCACATGCCTGCTCGCACGGGCGCACGTTGTGGGAGATTGCATCATAAGGACAGGCTGCTTTACATTTTCCGCATTTTACACATTTTTCCTGATCGATAAAAGACTTTCCGTCCTTCATAGAGATCGCGCCCTTCGGACAGACCTGCATACATGGATGGGCAACACATCCGCGGCACATGTTGCTGACAATGTATTTGTTCGGAGGACAGGCTGCACATGCAGATGGGATCACCTGCATAAGAGGCGGCTCATAATATTTCTCATTGATATTGCTGGCAGCAAGACCGTCGGTCAGATGGACCGCCTTGCTTTCCGGGCGAAGAGAAAGCCCCATGGCGAGACGGACTCTTTCGCTTGCAACGGCACGTTCTCTGTAAATACTCTCACGATACTGGGCAGTTTCACTGACGATATTGTATGGGATGGATTCAATATCATGGATCAGGCTTTCGTCAGAAGATTCAAATCCGGCCTTTGCCACTTCAGTATAAACCTGGTGTCGGATTTCTCTGACTGGGGTATCATAATTTCGCATATCTATTTCATCTCCTTAAATAAGAAAAATATTCATCTACCGCTCCCTATAATATAGGAAAGAATTCCCAAAATCAATCCGAAAATGCAAAATTCCTGTACTTTTCGAAGCACATAAGAGAAACAAAATGAGAAACACTTTACTATAGCGAAATAGATTGATAAAAAATTATAAAATCTGTTAAAAAATACACAATAATACGAAAAACATAAAAACATGAATAAATTAATTCAATTTTCCTATATTTCACTTGTATAATTTGACTACTTAATGTATAATGAAATACAACAAGGCTGTGTAAATTATACAAAATAATGGGCGCAGACAAAAGCAAATTTTTAACAAGGAGGGAATTGAATGTTAGATCAGTCTTATTACACGAAGACAGATGAGATCATCGAGCATTACGGACCGAAAGCAGCATCACTGATTCCGATCATGCAGGATATCCAGGCGGAGTACCGCTACCTGCCGGGAGAGCTTCTGACCTATGTTGCATCCAAGATTGGAGTGACCGAGGCGAAGGCATACAGCGTCGCTACTTTTTATGAGAACTTTTCCTTTGAGCCGAAAGGCAAATATGTGATCAAGGTTTGTGACGGAACAGCCTGTCATGTGCGTAAATCCATGCCTGTCAAGGAAGCTCTCATGAAGGAGCTTGGACTCAGCAACAAGAAGCATACAACGGATGATATGCTTTTCACAGTAGAAACGGTTTCCTGTCTTGGTGCATGCGGACTCGCACCGACTCTTACCGTAAATGACGAAGTACATCCGAAGATGACCCCTGAGAAAGCTATTGATCTGTTAAACGAATTGAGAGGTGAGACGGTATGAGTATTGTGAGTAAAGAAGATCTGCTCCAGAAGCAGGCCGAAGCAAAGAATACCCTGGAAACTTTTACCTGTCGTGTGCTTGTCTGTTCAGGTACAGGATGTATCGCCTCCGGCGCGCAGAAGATTTACGACGAGATGGCGAAACTGTGTGAGAATCTCGACTGGGTAAGCGTAGAAATGCAGAAGGACGTTCCACATGTCGGCGTTGTCAAGACCGGATGCCAGGGCTTATGTGAACTTGGACCTCTGATGAAGATTGAACCATATGATTACCAGTACGTACATGTGCAGGTAGAGGACTGCAAGGAGATCGTAGAGCGCACTGTAATGGAAGGAGAACCGGTTACCCGTCTGTTTTACCGTGACCATGATACAGTCTGTCCTCATCCGTCAGACATTCCTTTCCTGAATCAGCAGACCAGGATCGTTCTGGAAAACTGCGGAAATATCAACGCAGAATCCATTGATGAATATATCGCAGTAGGCGGCTTCCAGGCTATGGCCAAAGCTTTCTTCGACATGACTCCACAGGATGTCATCGATGAAGTGACCAAATCCGGACTTCGCGGACGTGGCGGCGCTGGTTTCCCAGCCGGCAAGAAATGGTCTCAGGTTGCACGCCAGAAAGAAAAAGTACGCTACGTAGTATGTAACGGTGATGAAGGTGACCCGGGTGCATTTATGGATGGTTCCGTAATGGAAGGTGATCCATACAAGATGATCGAAGGTATGACCATCGCCGCATACGCTGTAGGCGCAGAGAATGGTTATATTTATGTTCGTGCAGAGTATCCGCTTTCTGTTAAGCGTCTCCGCATGGCGATCGAGCAGGCAGAGGCTTATGGACTCCTCGGCGATAACATCCTCGGTTCCGGTGTAAACTTCCACTTACATATCAACCGTGGAGCCGGTGCGTTCGTTTGTGGTGAAGGTTCCGCCCTTACCGCATCCATCGAAGGCAAACGAGGCATGCCACGTGTCAAACCACCTCGTACTGTAGAGAAGGGACTTTGGGAGAAACCAACTGTCCTCAATAACGTAGAAACTTATGCCAACGTTCCGAAGATCATCCTTCAGGGTGCTGACTGGTTCCGTACCATCGGAACAGAGGGAAGCCCGGGAACCAAGACATTCTCCCTTACCGGTGCGATCGAGAATACCGGTCTTATCGAAGTTCCTATGGGAACCAGCCTCCGTCATATCATTTACGACATCGGCGGCGGTCTCAAGAGCGGCGCTGCATTCAAGGGCGTACAGATCGGTGGACCATCCGGTGGATGTCTGATCGAAGATCAGATCGACCGTCCTCTGGACTTTGATTCTGTCAAATCTCTCGATGCGATCATGGGTTCTGGCGGTCTCGTAGTTATGGACGAGAATACCTGTATGGTTGAAGTTGCCAGATTCTTCATGAACTTTACACAGCGTGAGAGCTGCGGTAAATGCGTTCCGTGCCGTGAGGGTACCAAACGTATGCTCGAGATCCTCGAGAAGATCGTAGATGGCAAGGGCGAGATGTCCGATCTCGACGAACTGGAAGAACTTGCGACCATGGTTCAGAGCATGGCTCTGTGCGGTCTCGGCAAGAGTGCCCCGCTTCCTGTTATCAGTACACTGAAACGCTTCCGTGATGAATATGAGGAGCATATCCGCGACAAGAAATGCCGTGCAAAAGTCTGTACAGCACTTCGTAAATTCCACATTAATCCGGAATTCTGTATCGGCTGCGGCAAATGTGCAAAGAACTGCCCGGCAGGTGCGATCAGCGGAAAGATCAAATCCCCATATCACATCAACAATGACGTATGTATCAAGTGCGGTTCCTGTAAGGACAACTGTAACTTTGATGCGGTTTATGTGGAAGCATAGGAAGGAGGCTGACTTATGGGTACAATGACAATTGACGGTAGAAAAGTTGAATTTACCGATGAAAGAAACGTCCTGACCGTTATCCGTAACGCAGGCATCGATATTCCGACCCTGTGCTATCATTCGGAGCTCTCTACATTTGGAGCATGCCGTTTATGTACAGTAGAGGACGACAGAGGCAAAACCTTTGCTTCCTGTTCAGAAGTACCGCGCGATGGTATGGTCATCCATACCAACACCAATAAATTAAGAAACTATCGTAAACTGATCGTGGAACTGCTCCTTGCAGCACATTGTCGTGACTGTACGACCTGTATCAAGAGCGGTGAGTGCGTTCTCCAGGAACTGGCGCATCGTCTCGGTGTAAGAACCGTCCGTTTCCAGAACACCAGAGAGCAGCATGAACTGGATTTCAGTTCTCCATCTATCGTTCGCGATCCGAATAAATGTATCCTCTGCGGAAACTGTGTACGTGCCTGCGAGGAAATCCAGGGAATCGGCGCACTCGGATTTGCATTCCGTGGAACAGAAGCCATGGTTATGCCGGCGTTCAACAAGAAGATTGCCGAGACACAGTGCGTAAACTGCGGACAGTGCCGCGCATTCTGTCCGACAGGTGCTATTTCCATCCATACCAACACAGACAAAGTCTTTAAGGCACTCGCAGATCCGGATATCCGTGTAGTTGCACAGATCGCACCTGCGGTACGTGTTGCAGTAGGAGATCATTACGGACTCCAGAAGGGCCGCAGTGTAATGGGCAAGATCGTCAATGCACTTCACCGCATGGGCTTTGACGAAGTTTATGACACTACTTTCAGTGCCGACCTTACCATCATGGAAGAAAGTGCAGAATTCCTTAACCGTATCGAGAAAGGTGAGAAACTTCCGCTTCTGACATCCTGCTGTCCGGCATGGGTTAAATTTATCACAGATCAGTACAAGGATTACATCCCGAATATTTCTACCTGCAGGTCCCCACAGGGAATGCTTTCCGCAGTTATCAAGGAATACTTCCGTGATCCGGAACATGCCCAGGGCAAGAAGACCGTTATGGTTTCCATCATGCCATGTACTGCTAAGAAAGCAGAGGCAGTTCGTCCGAACAGCTACACACATGGTGAGAAAGATACCGATATTGTTATTACAACCACAGAGCTTCTCCGCATGATCGACAACTTTGGTCTTGATTTTGCAGGACTTGAGCCAGAAGCATGTGATATGCCATTTGGATTCGGTTCCGGCGGTGGTGTTATCTTTGGTGTTACCGGTGGTGTTACAGAGGCTGTTCTCCGCCGTCTGACTCCGGATCACAGCAAAGAAACAATGCGAGAGATCGCTGAATGTGGTGTTCGTGGAGATGAGGGAATCAAGGAATTCTCCATCCCATACAAAGGAATGGAAGTCAAGATCTGCGTAGCCAGCGGACTTGCCAATGCAAGGATCGTTATGGACCGTGTAAAGAACGGCGAAGCAGAATACCATCTGATCGAAGTTATGGCATGCCGTCGTGGCTGTATCATGGGTGGCGGTCAGCCGACCAGATCCGGTGACAGGACCAAGGCCGCCAGAGCAAGAGGTCTGTACAATGCAGATAATACTACGATCATCAAGAAATCCGACGAGAACCCGATGGTACTCGAACTTTACCAGGGACTTCTCAAGGGCAAAGAGCACGAACTGCTCCATAACGAATTCTATTAATTCCGCGCGTATAACTTCCGAGGGGGAAGTTAGAAGAAAAAGATAAATAAAATCCATGCTTAGATTTTTTGCCATAGGAAATCTGACATAAAAGATAACCAGACTCCATGAAGAGAGATACTTCGACAGGGGTCTGGTTGTTTTGTTGTTAAGAACTGCTTGTTTTTTTACAGATACTTGCAGATTTACACGAGATAGTCTAAAATAAAATCAAAAGTGCCAGAGACAGCAGAGAATCTGACATCCTGCGTCACTCACATTTCGCAGGATGATACAGCCCCCATGTTGTTGTCGGCACAAAAACGAAAGATAGGAGTAAATGCAAATGCGTGAAATTAAAGCATCAGCTATCACAGACACCATCGAGCGTCTCTGCATCGAGGCAAATCAGGTCCTGCCATCTGATATTAAGGCCGCTATCCAGGCCTGTCGTTCCTGCGAGGACGGACAGATTGCCTGCGGTGTCCTCGACAACATCATCGAGAACTATCAGATCGCAGAGAATGAGCAGGTTCCGATCTGTCAGGATACCGGTATGGCATGCGTCTTTCTGGAGATCGGTCAGGACGTACATATCACAGACGGAGATCTGACAGAAGCAGTCAATGAAGGTGTCCGCAGAGGCTACACAAATGGCTACCTCCGCAAATCCGTTGTCAAAGACCCTGTCCGCAGAGGAAACACAGGTGACAACACACCGGCAATGCTCTACACCGAGATCGTTCCGGGCGAGCACATCCGCATCACCGTCGGACCAAAAGGCTTCGGAAGTGAAAACATGAGCGCGATCCGCATGTTCAAGCCATCCGCAGGCATCGAAGGAATCAAAGACTTCATTCTGGAGACTGTAGAGACAGCAGGCCCGAACCCGTGCCCACCGATGGTAGTCGGTGTCGGAATCGGAGGAACTTTTGACAAGGCAGCCCTTCTTGCAAAGAAAGCCCTCATGCGTCCGGTAGACACCCAGAACCCGGATCCATATTATGCTGACCTGGAGAAAGAAATGCTGGAAAAGATCAACCAGCTCGGAATCGGACCGCAGGGATTCGGTGGAAGGACCACAGCCATCGGCCTGAACATCGAGACCATGCCAACCCATATCGCCGGCATGCCATGTGCGATCAACATCAGCTGCCACGTAACACGCCACAAAACGGAGGTGCTTTAATATGGAACGTCACATCACACTGCCATTAACAGAAGAACTGGCAAGAACTCTTCACGCAGGCGACACCGTCTACCTGACCGGAACCATCTACACCTCCCGCGATGCCGGACACAAGAGAATGTGCGAAGCACTTGCACGCGGCGAGGAACTCCCTTTTGATCCGAAAGATGCAACCATCTACTATGTAGGCCCGACCCCTGCAAAGCCAGGTCAGGTCATCGGTTCCGCAGGCCCGACCACCAGCGGAAGAATGGATGCCTACGCACCGACCATGATGTCCGTAGGCGCACGTGGAATGATCGGCAAGGGCGCCCGCCTTCCGGAAGTCGTAGAAGCCATGAAGAAATACAGCGGCGTTTACTTCGGAGCGATCGGCGGAGCCGGAGCCCTTCTCGCCAAATGCATCAAGAGTGCAGAACTGGTTGCCTACGAAGATCTCCAGTCCGAAGCACTCCGCAGACTTTATGTAGAAGAAATGCCCCTCGTCGTGATCATCGACAGCGAAGGCAACAACCTCTACGAAGAAGGCAGAGCAGAATACCTCAAAAACCGTAAATAAAATAGTTTCCTCCTGCATATATTGTAACGATACATGGGACTGTTACAATATATGCAGGGGGATTTTTTATGGAAAATTTTCAGATTTACCGGGATATTCAGGCGCGGACCGGTGGTGATATATACATAGGCGTTGTCGGGCCTGTACGGACAGGAAAATCAACGTTCATCCGAAGATTTATGGAACTTGTGGCACTTCCCGCCATGGAACCGGGGCAGCAGGCCGAAGTCCGCGACCAGCTTCCCTTGAGCGGTTCAGGGAAACTCATTACTACCGTAGAGCCTAAATTTATCCCAAAAGAAGCGATTCCCGTGACACTCGGCGAAGACCAGAAAGTTCAGATCAAACTGATCGACTGTGTCGGTTTTCTTGTCAAAGACGCCTCCGGCCACATTGAAGACGGAAGAGAGCGGATGGTCAAAACTCCATGGTTCGAAAAAGCCATCCCCTTCCACGAAGCCGCCCAGGTTGGCACCCGCAAAGTTATCCAGGAACACGCAACGATCGGCCTCGTAGTCACCACCGACGGCAGTTTCGGTGAGCTTCCGAGAGAAAATTTCATCGAAGCCGAAGAACTCACGGTCAAAGAATTAAAAAAACAGGGCAAACCATTTCTGATCCTTGTCAACTCCCAGACACCATATAAAGAAGAAACCCAGAAACTCTGTCGGGAGCTGCGGGACAAATACGGCGTGACCACGATCTCCGCCAACTGTGAACAGCTCCGCAAAGAAGACATCATAAAGATCCTGGAAAATGTCCTCTACGAATTCCCGGTCAGTGAGATCCAGTTCTACATTCCGAAATGGGTCGAAATGCTTTCACCACAGCACGAACTGAAAGCTCAGATCCTCACACAGATCCGCGAATACATGCAGAATCTGACGCACATCCGCGACATCACCAAGGACTCCGTTCAGCTCACAGGACCCTATATTCAGGAGACACTTCTCGATCAGGTCGATCTTTCCACCGGGATCGTCCGCATCCGTATCCAGGTCAAAGACGAATTTTATTACAAGATCTTAAGCGAAATGAGCGGCATCACTATGGAAAGCGAATACGACCTGATCCACACCATGAAAGAACTGGCAGCCATGAAAGAGCAGTACGTCAAAGTCCAGGCAGCCCTCGAAGCCGTCCGCTCGACCGGCTACGGCGTCGTCGTCCCGGAACTCTCCGAGATCCAGATCGAAGACCCGACCGTCATCCGCCAGGGTAACAAATTCGGCGTAAAGATCCGCTCCAAGAGCCCGTCCATCCACATGATCAAGGCAAACATCGAAACCGAGATCGCCCCGATCGTAGGCACCGAGCAGCAGGCCAACGACCTCATCCAGTACATCGGCGAGAGTAGCCAGCGCGGCGAAAGCATCTGGGAAACCAACATCTTCGGCAAATCCATCGAACAGCTCGTCCAGGACGGCATCCGCACCAAAATCTCCGCCATCGGCGAAGAAAGCCAAACCAAACTCCAGGACACCATGCAAAAGATCGTTAACGACAGCAAGGGCGGGATGGTGTGTATTATTATCTAAGCGAAATGTGAATCCGCGTCAATTTAAAGAAAAAGGTATGAAGAATTTTGTTGTTTAATGATGAAGTTCCTCATACCTTTTTCAATATATGGTTATAAACATATCGAAAAATCGAATGAATAGTTCGATATACAGAATGCTAAAAACTGTCCAACATATGATACAATAAAGGTACCAAAAATCATTATTTTTACAAACAGAAACAAATATCAGGAGGAAAATCATATGGAGCACAGCGCACCTGTAGACATGCTGAGATTCTATGGTGGAGATATTCGAGAAAGAACTAAAGACGGAAAAGTAGCTTTTGGAAAATCTTCAAAAGATACTTTGTGGGGAGACAATGAAGCATATCGCACGTTAAATGCACTGCTTTTTGATGGATACGAAAACGAAAAAGAGCGGATATTCAAAGAAAAGAAAAAATTAAAACCTGTATTTATCGAGAGGCTGGACGAGACACTTGCTATTTATACAGGAGTGTTTTCGATGATGTGCCTGCAAAAAGAAAAAAATATATCAGTAGTTAAGGTAAAAAGAGTAGACCGGCAGGCTTCATTAAATGCATACCAGAAGGGTTTTACAGGATCTTTTGTTGCCTGCACAAAAGGAGCCTATGATACTGAGTTTGCCGAAAAAAATAATGTAATCCTTTTAGAAGTGGAGATTCCAAAAGAAAGTCCATCAGTTGATTTTCAGCAGTTCTTATCAGGCAATGAGTATTCCAATTATATTGAGCAGGAAGTGCTGCTACCGCCATTTCTCCCATTAGAGATAGAGGAAAAACCTCTTAACCTGAAAGAAAAGAAAATCAGAGATATGCATAAAAAACCACCCGTGGGGAAATATCTGCTTCGGACGGGAAACTTCCCTGATTATAGAAATAAAATAACAGCTTCTAAAGACGAACTCTATGAACGATTGATGCGTGATAAAGAGGAAGCGGCTGCGTGCCTCCAGTCAATGAATGAAGGAAACTGGGAAGATGAGTATCAGAATTATATAAAATGGAAAGAAGATCTTCACAACTATCTGAAATTAGTCTATTCAGACTTATGGTACGGAGAAAATACAAATGAGTAATAATATGGATGAATCAACATGGGAATCGTATAATGAATTCT
Source organism: Blautia intestinihominis (assembly GCF_040096655.1). Lineage (NCBI taxonomy): Bacteria > Bacillati > Bacillota > Clostridia > Lachnospirales > Lachnospiraceae > Blautia > Blautia intestinihominis. The sequence continues at coordinate 13,221 of NZ_JBBMEI010000044.1, forward strand.
ATAATGAACTAAAAACAGACAAAAATTCTATGGATATTTTTGAAGACGGACTAAAATGTTTTTCTTCATATTTATGTCATGCGAGCCGGGATTATGCTTATAACGCAACATATTTGCCGGGATTCATAGAAGAATTTCGTATATTCATAAAAGCATTTTCAATTAAATATGAAATTGCGAAAGCACTGTTTGAGGCAGCAGAATCATATCACAATCTTACATTAAAAATTGACAGATACTGGCTGTTTGAAACAGATGAAAACGGAAAAGTTAAGAAATCTATATTGGGCGGTCCTGACTTTGTTTCAGAAAAAACATTAACAATTGAAGGCAGCATTCTTTGCGATATGCAGAGATATATTTACCATGAGCAATATGAAATGGATAAGGTGGAATTGAATAAAGAGAAATCGAATAAAGTGCTATCAGATAAAGTGGTATCAGACTTTAAAGATTTTTTGGACAAGCATATACCGAATAATACAAAGGAGAGCGGAAAATGAAGTCAAAGACAGGGCAGGAATCGAAATACAGAGAACATTTATTATCCGATATCAATATATATTTAGCAATCTATTCCTTAAATTCGTACATCTTTGAATACAATTTACTGAAATCGGAAGACCGACATCTATATCATCAGTTACAGGACAAATTTGATGAACGACTTGTCAGCAAAGTGACAGAAGATGTAAAAAAACGAATCAAACAGTTATTGGATGATCCAGACGAATTTATCCAGGCAAAAGTATACTTCAAACCGAAAAAATTAGTCGATGGAAAACTGGAATTCAGGCCACTCCACACTACAGATTTAATTACCCAGATTGCAATTGTATCAATGCTTCATCTGTTTGTTTATGAAATACCGGAGAAGGAGAATTCAAAGCTGACCCTGTCAAATCTAAGCCGCCTGATTCCTTCAGATTTCTATGGAAACAGAGTTTCCGTAAAGCCAGAGAGCCTGTTTAAACCATGGAAACAACAATACCAGAAATATAACCAGAACAGCAACGATGCACTGAAAAAATATCACACATCTCTGGAATACAAATACGAAGTCACATTAGACCTCGAAAATTTTTTCCCAACAATTAATCCGGTTATCATATACCACTATATCATCGGATATTTACCGGCACATCTGTCAGAACAGGATATGAGCCTTATGAAGACAGTGCTGCGGAAGTTATTGTTTTGTGAACTTGATTTTGGAAAATCCGATACAACAATATTCACTGAACAACTACAGGAACAGTATTTAAAGATATCGAAGCATAAAACACCGAAAAGCAAAGACGATGAACAGCAAAATACAGTAAACACCGAAAAAACAAAAGACGCAGAGCCCCCTGAGACTGCTGTAAAATCACGCAAATTTGTAAGAGGCATTCCCCAGGGCCTGCCACAGTCATATTTCCTTGGAAATATATACATGATAATAGTTTCCGAAATTTTCCGAGATACATTTACGGGAGTGAGCTATTTTTATGTAGATGATTCCGTCATTTTTACAAATGATATACAGGAAGATCAATTTCAGAAACAACTGGAAAACATTAATGAGCAGATTACAAAAAAAGAACAGGAGTTTCTGAAAAAGTATCAGAAGGAAAATACAGAAATTTATCCTCAGAATACACAGGAATTTTACGAAAGCAACCTTTATGGTGTTGGGCTGCATCTGAGCGGCAAAAGTAGCTATGTTCGTCTGGATCGTCTTGATGAAAGTGAAGTTTATCTGAAATGCATAAGTCGGCAGATGTCCCAGGCTGGAAGTGATTTCTTCAGGATGTACTCAGATGAAGAGAACAGAAACCTTGAGAAAAAATTTGAGATATTGTGCCGACAGGTAAAAGCACAATTGGATAAACTGGAAGGTCAGAGTCAGAAAAAAGAGAAGCAGAACCTGCCAGAACCAGAGGTGCGCGATACAAAAAAATTCAAAGACAGGCTTATAAGATACTATAGATTTTTTAAATACAGAAAGCAACGTTTATCTGCAATGCACCGTCCGGAAGATGATTCGGATGAGCAGATCTATAAAGAGGAATTGGAAGAGATTATTTATGCCGGAGTTCAGGACAAAACATTAGAAAGGTTCATAGATGGCAGGGTGCAATCAGCAAAGGAAAAGAAAGACATATTAGAACGGTTTATGAAATCTTACAGCAATGATATATGGGATGCAGCAGTAGGCATGTATCAGACTTTTGCAAACGAAGAGGAAATCAGCAAACTGCGAAGATATGTACAGGAGATTGATAAACTGTGCTTCGAAAAAGGCGGAGAAAAATTTTCATATCTGCAATGTACCTACAGAGAATTACTGGGAAACAATGCAGATATGACTGAAGAAGAACTGCATATTCTTTATGACGATTCGTACAAAAGCCTCAAGAGATTAGCACAGATCAAACTGAAAAAGTATGCAAATAAACATTATGAAGTTGCAGAGTATTACTGCGCCAGATTCCAGAAACAACAAGATGAAGAAATAGTGAAAATACTGTTTTCAGAAGAAAAAGGTCTTTATGACAAGATGAAACTGGTCCGTGCAAATACGCAGAAAATACTCAGAATGGTAATGAATACAATTTATTCGTACCTGTTTAACGTTGAAATTTCAGATCATCCGGTCCTTGCGAAAAACAGTAAGAAAGCATTAACCTATGGAGAACTCAGAATTTTGGCCTTCTTGAGAAATCCCTGGTTCCAGACAGAAGAGTTTCGAAAAAGAGAAATTGTGCTGAAAGATCCTCTCAATAAAGGTGTTGTAGATTACTCAATCATGCGGGTCATGGAAATCTTTTATTCCTTTGTAAAAGATCCGGTAAAAATTGACAATCTGATACTTACACACAAATACGTTTATGATGTCTGGCAGAATGGTTCGAAACATCTATATTTTTATACGTTACATAACCAGGAACATGCGATCACTTTGATCCAGAACATAGTCAAACTGATCCACACAATTGATTTTTTCAAGATTTCCGCGATAGACTATTACATTTTATTTATTGCCTGTTATCTGCATGACATATCAATGGTAAAGATTCCTTCGTCAGATCTTTTTCTCATAGATACAGACAAAGCGGATGAACTGGCAAAAGATCTGCAGGACGAATATAAACAGGAAAATTTACCGGAAAACGGACCGGATATTTTGTGCATCAAAAAATATATGCTGGACAGTTACAAAAAAATCGACGGATATTTTGAAGAAATTGTTCGTGGCAGACATGAAAAAGACAGTGCAGCAGAAATACGAAAAAGATCAGATATATCATATCTCGATGTCCTGATTCGTGAAGTCGTTGCAGAAGTCTCAGAAGCGCATGGTGCAGATGAGCGAGATATTTATGGAAGAAAATCCGTTGCCTCACAACAACTTCTCAGCATAAAATTCGATAAAATACTAATCCGTCTTGCAGACTTATTAGACATGAGCAATTACAGAGTGTCAAAGCCGATTTTGCATCATAATATGCAGCAGATGTCAGAAACATCGGCATTTCACTGGATCTCACATCTGCTGACGCAGGGATATAAACTCTATACGGAATATGAGATTAACAACAAAGAAGGCGGACTTATTCCAAAGACAATAACAGAAAAATTAATCCTGGAAATTCCCGTAGCCATGTCTCAAATGTCCGCATTTGCCTGCAAAAAGCCCTGCGAAAAAGTAAAAATCGACAGGACGCGAATATCTCAACATCAGATTATCCTGATCTGTGGCGAGAAGTGCGAAGAAAATAATGAAGATAATGAAAAAGAAAGGAACTGCAATTTCCTGTGCCAGTGGTTTAACGTAAAAAATGATTACCTCATAAGAGAACTTGCCGCATTAAAAGAATACCTGAGAAGAAATGTAAATAACTATTTCGAATGTGAAATAGAGATCAGAATCACATGCACCGAAAAAACAAACATAGATGCGAAGCAATTCGAGGTACTCAATAATTACATCAACAAGAAAAAACATATTTGATATAATACGCAAAACAGAAAAGAAATCATTCCAGTTTTTGAATGGCTGGAGTGGTTTCTTTTTTGTATAACTATGTCGAAAAAACGAATTACTATTTCGATATACAGAACGACAAGAACTGTCCCATATATGATACAATAAAAACATCGAGAATTGTTGACGGATGAAAAAGCATTAAGCAGCAACAGACTGGCTATCTGTGGGGGAGCACTATTTGGCTGAGATATCTGTAAGATTATTACATATATTCAGGCATTACGAATGTCAGCTGCGAGTGCAAAATATCAAATGTGGGGAGCAGAACTTATGAGAAAAAGGGAAAAAGAAAATTTAAGAATTCAATTAGGGGAAAGATTTTATGATTATGTAGAAAAGTGCCGTGAGTTTTTGGGATGGAACCAAAAGAAAATATGTGAAGAAATCGCCAACAGTATGAATGGAGAGGAAACTGATTCTAGAAAAAAGATAAAAGCGAATACAATATATCAATATAAACAGAAAGGCGTGTCAGGGAAACAGGCAGAAAATCTGTTAAATGCCTGCATTGAATTTCATATAACATATCACGTGCCGCGAATAGAACTGTCTCAATTTGTGACAGAGTATAAAGAAATCGCGAGAAAGTTATTAAAAAGGGAAGTCAATATAAATACATCAGGACTTCCATATGTAGTGGAATATTCTCATGAATTATCGGAAGAAGAGAAAGAAGAATGGGATAGAGTCGTATGTCCGGACAAGTTACGCAAAAAATTAGATGATTTTTTCAAAAAAGAAAGTAAATGTATGATAATTCAGGGAACAAGAAAAAGTGGGATTACAGTTTCTGTTGAGAAATATTTATTAGATAAGCAGAAAGGACAAGAAACAATAATCATTCCGTATATCTATGATATTGAACAAATGGAATATTCAGATACCATGGAACAACAACTAAGGAAAGATTTGCAGGGGGATTATGTAGTTATACGGATAGGATATGGAAAATTTGACCATTATGATTTCCTGAAAAATGCCAAAGCCAAAATTTTAATATTAAGTCATAGCATGGCTGGAATTGACGCTTCGGCAGAAGCGGAGACTCTTGTATTTAATGATCTCACCAATAATATGCAGTGTACACGGCAAATGCTGGAAGAATATGTTCCAGAACTGGATAAGATATTGAACAAAGAAAACTCAGAAACTAAAGAAACCATGGAAATTGCATTGAACAAATTCCATAATATTACAGGTGGCATTCCAATAGCTGTTAAAAAAATTGGAGAACTTATATGGAAGTTATACCATGTGGATGGAATAGGAATGGAACAGATCCTGAAAGAAACTTTGTGGAAAAATGAAAAAGGGAAAGAAACTTATCAATATTTATGGAATGAATTAATGGAAGATATGTGGAATCGCATTGGTGAAACAGAGCGGAAGGTATTAGAAAGAATAGCATGTATCGCAACGAGCGTGAGCAAAAAGATGATGTGGAGTCTGAATAATATGAATCCCGATGGCAATATTATGGACAATATGTTGCATAATCTTTTTCTTATGGAAGGTGGAAAATCCAGAAACAGTGATGCGCCCTATCCAGGAGTAAGGCTCTTTCCGTTAATGAGGAACCTTATTCTGTATAAACTCAGTACGGATGTAGCGATAGATGAGGAGAAATTCTATAAAGAAACCATGGAAAGGGCAATTCGTTATCTGGAAGAAGCACTGGACAGTAATGAAATGGCAGGAATTTATAAGGGAAAAATGTGCTTTTTGGATCGAGAAGGAGAATTTCAGGTAGTAAAGTCAATTCTTGAATTTTGCTGTGAACATAATATAGAAAAATATATGATGCTTACAATGAAGTTGGAACCTTATTTTTCATTAAGAGGTAAAGATGGTAAATATGTAAGAGAAATTTACGAAAACCGTCTCAAGGTAGCAAGAGATAACAATTTTAACCGCGATGTGCTTACTTCATACGGTTATATTATTAATCAACGTATTCTGCGAGGTGAAAACAATCTGGCAGAAAATGATTTTCATGTATCTCTTGCATATGTGAACAGATATAAATTAAAAGAAGTGTTATCGCCAGCTTATTTATTGATGAAGGTAAAATATAATATTTATATTGGGCAGGATTACGGAATGGCAGAAAAAATTCTACAGCAAATTCCGAAAGTGATTCTTTCAAATCTCCAAAAAGCAGAAGCAGAGTTTTATAGTTGGATTTGCCAGTGGAAGTTGAGTCAAGAGATTGATATTGAAAAATTAAAGAACAAGATCGATATTTATTTGACCGAAGGTGATGTAGATAATAACATCATTGAGATACAATATGGTCTGGTTTTGGCAGAATTATGTATAGAGCAGTATTTAAAGGATACGCACACAGATGCTGAGCTAGGCGCTGCCGAAAGTGTATTAAGAAAAGTAGAAGACTATATCAACGCGTGTAGATATCCTGTTGCGTTTCAACAGAGTTGCTACTATTTTAACAGAGCCTGTATTGCCAAAATTCAAGAAGAAGAGAGGAAATTTAACGGAGTCTGCATAGCCGAAATTCAAAAAGAAGAGTGGAGATTATTTATGAATAAAGCGCAACGAGCTTATAACCGAACAGATCGTGGCATTTGGAAGAAACAAAAAGAAGAATATTTAAACAATATAGAAAAAATTATTGGGGAAAAATGGAAAAATATGGGGAACAATTAAAACAATTTGATTTTTTGAAGTTGTAAAAGGGGAAGTCTGTCGAACTAAATATATCTATGAGAAATAACACCGGTTATAATTGACTCAAATAATAAAGAAACGGAGGAAAAAGATAATGAGAAATGTGATCGGTGTTGTAGCAAGTGTCGCTTATATTGTAGGAGTTCTGGCTTTCTCATCCAAAATGAAATGCTTCGGACTTGAATTCAGCCGGAAATTTGCACATATGATGGTTGCGAACTGGTGGTTCATTGGAAATTATATCTTTGACAATGTAATTGCATGTTCCACAGTTCCGATCATCATTGGAACGGTAATGGCTTTGTCCTACAAATATTCATGGTTTGATGGCGTTGAGCGGCCAGGTCAGAAAAAGAGTTTCGGAACCGTGTATTACTTTATTTCGCTTTTGCTTCTGGTAAATATTTCCTTCAGGCTTTATGGAAATATGATCCCGATGGGAATATATTTCATGCCGCTGGGATATGGCGATGGAATGGCAGCGCTAGTTGGAAAAAAATTTCACAAGGGAATCTACAATGTACGTGGAAGTCAGAAAAGTGTTTCCGGTTCTCTGGCAATGTTTCTCGTTTCATTTATGACCATGTATGGATATAGTGTTATTTATGATCTGAATTATTCAGTACAGAAGTTGCTGGCACTTAGTGTGGCAGCTGCTGTTATAGAAGCTGTTTCCATTAAGGGAAGTGATAACATAACGATTCCTCTGGGAACGTATATTGTTTCCTTCATCATATGAACAGTATGAGGAGGAATAAAAAATGGGAAAAGCTTTATTTTCAAAAACAAAAATTCAGAAGAATTCAAACAGTATCATCCAGAATGGTAGTTCAAATGTCGTCGTCGTACAAACGGGTGTTCCGAATGTTCCAAAATTTGATGACTCGCATAAAATCGACTGGTCAATTCGGAAAATCAAAGAGATGCGTGAAATCTGTCCCAGAAGATTTGGTGTAAAAGACAGCTTGGAACGTGCCGTGAGAATTGATAACTATTTGGAGAGGATATTATTTTGCAGCAGCAAAGAAAATGTCAGTCCGACGTTAAGATTATATGGACATTTTTCACCTTTTTCTACTATCAAAGGTCAGATGAACCATTCAGACCTTGATAAACTGGAATTAAGTGAAAAGAGGCGAATGTTGGAGTGGGCCCAGAATGGCTATCCTGTAAAAGTAATCATTAGCTTGCAGCCATCGCTGATTTGCGAAATGTCATATAATTTAGAACAGTATGATGAACGTTGTGCAGATTTGGGCCGATCACTTAAATCACTTGAGGATTATAAGAATGTCCAGTTTGTAGTAGATGATGTCTGCGAATTGGATTCGTTGTATATTTTTGATACACTTTTCTACTGCGCATCAAGAAATGATGATCTGGATAAAGTCAGTGCGACTTACGTAAGTACAGATTTTGTTCCGGATTTGGCATTTGTCAAAAATAAGATAAGAACTTTTGATAAGCGCTTTGAAATGTTGAAAGAACAAAATAAGTATCTGATAAAAGGCATGGAACTGACAGGAGAGAGACAGTATATACATAATGTCAGTCAGATTCGGAAAGAAAATTATCTGGAGGAGGACGATTTATGAATTCATTTATCAATATCAATAATATTACAGGAAACTCAAATTCCATTGTAATATCAGGAAAACAAAATGAAGTTAATTACGGCTCTAAGAAGACCAACAATGGAGAATGGAAGGAAGCCAGAAAATGTGTTGAAGAGGACGAGAATCTGAATGAAAAGCAGAGGGAAATTCTGAAAAAAATCTTATCCAAAGCAGAAGAAAGCCCCTCAGCAGAAGGACAGCAGGCTACCAGAAACGACTTCCAGACATTCGTAGACTGTGCAGGAAAAACAGCAGAAAAGATTGTGAAAGCTTTTTCAAAGATCAAATCAGTGGCAGAGTATTTTGGAATATCCCAGTAAAAGATTAAAGCAACCTGATACAAAGCTTTGAATAGATTCCTTTCTGAGTAGGTGAGAAAATAAAAAACTTGGTTGTTCAGAAAGGAGATAGGAGATAAAAGAAAAAAGGACGGTACAAATACTGTAGAGGTGGTATAGAAGAAAATCATTTCAAAAGCCCGCCGATTATGATAAACTTTAAATATAAAAAAATGACTGCTGAAACAAAGGGAGGCATCAAAATGGGAAACTATCTGAATCCGGGTTCCACACTGTTTCGATATAGCCTGCGCTCTGAAATATATGTAGATAAGAGTGGTTTAATCGAAAAAACAAATAAATTAATAAATACAGAACAACGATACATTTGTGTGAGCCGACCAAGACGTTTTGGAAAATCTATGGCAGCAAATATGCTGGCTGCATATTACAGCAGAGAAGAAAATACAGAAGAACTATTTGATGATTTGAAAATCAGCAAAGAAGTCGATTACAAAGAATATTTAAAACAATATGATGTCATCAAGATCAACATACAGGAATTTCTAAGCATGAGTATGAGCGTTGAGGAAATGTTGAATATGTTACAGACGCGCCTGCTCCGAGAACTAAAAAGAAAATATCCGGAATATGTTGACAGCGAGCATCTTGTGTTTGCGATGCAGGACATTTATGCAGAGACGAAATATCAATTTGTAATCCTGATCGATGAGTGGGACTGTATGTTCCGCGAATATAAAGAAGATATAGAATCCCAGAAAAAATACCTTGATTTTCTGAGAATGTGGTTAAAAGATAAAGAATACGTAGCACTTGCTTACATGACAGGAATACTTCCCATAAAGAAATACGGCTCCCACTCCGCCCTGAACATGTTCACAGAATACTCCATGCTGAATCCCCGTGATATGGCAGAATATTTCGGTTTTACAGGAGAGGAAGTAAAATCCCTTTGCAGTCGTTATGACAGAAACTTTCAGGAAGCACAGGCATGGTATGATGGATATGAACTTGTAACTCTAGAAGGTAACAACAAAAAAACATACGCCATGTACAGCCCAAAATCCGTAGTAGATGCTATGTTGAGTGGCATTTATGACAACTACTGGAATCAGACCGAAACCTATGAAGCCCTGAAAATCTACATTTCCATGAATGTTGACGGACTGAAAGACGCAGTGGTCCGAATGCTTGCAGGCGACCGGATCGAGATTAATACAGGAACTTTCTCCAATGACATGACATCCTTCCAGGGGCGAGATGATATCTTGACGCTGCTGGTTCATCTTGGATATCTGAGCTACCACTGGCCTGACAGAATCGTTACAATACCAAATAAAGAAGTTTCGCAGGAATACGTAAACGCGATCAGTACTATGAACTGGAGCGAAGTCATCCGTTCCGTAGATGATTCACGGAAATTACTTAAAGCTTTATGGGAAATGGATGCAGACACAGTAGCCGAAGGAATCGACCGTGCTCATAATGAGATATCAATCCTGCAGTACAACAACGAAAACTCTCTGAGCTGCACCATCAATCTTGCATTCTACTTTGCAAGAGAATACTATACCATCGTCAGAGAACTGCCATCCAGAAAAGGCTTCGCAGACATCTGCTTTATTCCAAGAAAACTGCATGCAGACAAACCGGCAGCAGTCATCGAACTAAAATGGGACAAAACCGCCAGCGGCGCAATCGCCCAGATAAAAGAAAAACAGTATGTAAAGGCACTGAAAGATTATCACGGAAATTTATTGCTGGCTGGAATTAATTATGATAAAGACACAAAGAAACATAGTTGCGTAATAGAAAAATATGAAATAATGTAAATAGTTCCTATTCGTTTGATGTTTTACTTGTGTTCGTACAGCGGAGTTCACCATATCTTTTTTATGGAACTATCAAGTACAAGGAAAGCAAAGCCAGATACAGAAATGAAAAAATTCTGGCGCGACAATGAACACTTTGCAGATTTATTTAATGCCTACTTTTTTAATGGTGAAAAAGTAATCAAACCGGAAGAACTGTAGGAAGCAGATACAGACGTATCTGGTACATTAAATAAGAAATCTCTTTCAAATTAAAATGTTTGAAGAATATTAGAAGATAAAGTAATTATATCTATTTAAGGAAAAGGTCTGGATTTCAGACCTTTTTTCTTGGACGAAATTTGGATTCATGGATTTCGGTGCTAATATATGAAAAAAACAATCGTATGTAGAAACCGTCAGATTTCTCCGCCACCCGCCAAAATTCTCCAACAGTTTCCGCTAGCAAACACTAAAAAGAGTCATAATCAGAGCAAATTTGTACCAATTCAACAGGGGACAAAGGTTGACGGAAATAAACAAGAATGGTATTGTATATATAAAATAAAAAAAATTGGATGCGTGTGTGCTCCAAAAGTATGTTATAATGTGACGCATGTGCGGGTACAGTGTGACATAGGGAAGCTTGGGGAAAGGAAGAAAACAGGAAGCTTCTATATAATAATATAGAAACTTTCTGTACATAAGAGGTGCAAATGAAAAGTAACGGAAACAAAAAACGAAATATTCGCTGGACACTTGTTTTATACGATATGATTATCTATCTGGTGGTTGCAGTGTTACTGTTGATCCTCTACGGCGGTAACGACAAGCTGGCAACACCAACCGTTGTACAGCAGATGATTCTCTCAGTATTGTGCATCTTCGCTGCAAGACTAATCGGTAATATTTACGGACAGGTATGGCGATATGGTGGCATTCAGTGTTACATCAGACTGTTATTCACAGATGCGGTTGCATTTTGGGTATACGTATTACTGGAACTGATACTCCCGATTAACAAGATCACATTCGCGAGAATGCTCGCCCTGTTTTGTATGAACCTTCTGGGAGCACTTGCACTCCGTATGATGTACCGATACGCATTACAAATGCGGCAATCAGGAAACTTTGCATGGAAGATTTCTTGCGAAGCTTCTTTACATGGTATCCGGTGTACAGGCTGCCAGTGACAAAGAAGTACAGAAGATCAAGATTGCGATCATCGGTGCCGGTCGCGTAGGCGTAAGCTTTGCAGAAGAACTTCTTAATAATGAAGAAGCCGCATACATACCACGTTGCTTCATTGATATTAATAAGGAAAAGGTCGGTCGTGAGATCCAGGGAATTCCGGTATATTCAGAGGACGAGGCAACACTTAAGAAACTGGCTGAATACGAAATACAGGAAATTGTCTTTGCCATCCCAGCCATGGATGCCGATAAGAAAAAGACTCTGTACGAATATTACAAAAAAGCCGGCTACAAATTAAAAGTATACGATTATCCAACGGTCTATTCAGCAGGCGGCAAACGTCATTTGCGAGAGTTCGACATCGAGGAATTACTGTTCCGTAAACCACTGGTAGTATTAGATGAAAAAACAAACGAATATTACCGTGGCAAAGTAATCCTGATCACAGGTGGAGGCGGTTCCATTGGTTCTGAACTCTGCCGCCAGATTGCCAAAATGAGTCCACGTAAGTTGATCATCTTGGATATTTATGAAAATGGTGCATACGATGTTCAGCAGGAACTGAAGATCGCTTACAAAGGTAAACTTGCTCTGCGGTTTGTGATAGAAGCAATTTCTACCTGCAGATCAAGTT
>NZ_JBBMEI010000045.1:0-25261 GCF_040096655.1 Blautia intestinihominis
GAATGCGACACGCAGTTATTCAAATCTTTCTTCTTTCTTTGCCATGTTTATTCCTCCTCGTTAAGTGTTAAATCCCGATTTCTATTTTTGTTTCCATAGCATGGTGTATTCTTTTTCACCAGTAGCTTCATCCAAACCTTCACATTGAATAATGAACCCTTCTCTTTGGTAAAAAGAAATTGCTCTGGCATTCTTCTGGTATACATTTAATCGTAAGCTAACTTTTTTATCCTTAATATAATCCAATAAAAGCTCACCGATGCCGCACGACTGCATTTCATCAGAGACAAAAATACCTTCTATATATTCATCCTTTAGTCCTATAAATCCTTATATCATTTTATCCGCTTCATACACATAGACTTCGGATTGTGACATCATTTCTTTCACTAATTCATAATTACTTTTCCAGTATTGATTGGAAATAAAATAATGTGCTTTCAGATTTGTCTTTAACCATATGTCAGCAACTCTATCGATATCTCCGTTCAGTAATTTTCTAATCATAACAAATATTCTCCACAACTACATACTTTATGCTTTTCTCTTTTTTTCATTCTATCACAAGCTCACCATTAATCATTAATTTTTTGATATTTTTTCTTTTCCCCCACTGTAAAACAGCCTCTGAGCGTTTCGTTATATAGAGGGATACAAATAAGAGCAAGATCCACCCTAGTATTACCGTATCGCCATTTTATGACTACGGCATACCTCCGGGTAAGTCTCTTGATGGGGATTCCGATTCCCCATACTCTCGTACAGACATCAAAGATATCTGTTGGCTCTCTATCAAAGATAGTCGCAGCACTTTATATAACCGGAAGGGACATCCGGTTAAAAAGTGTAATCGCACATCCAAAATGTCTTATTAAAAAGGAAGGAGGACTATGGCACCTAAGAAGAAAGAAAAGAATCTCAAGAGAAGTAACATCATCACGTTAAAATTAACGGATATTGAATTGGCAATGTTAAATGAAGCCGCTGGAATTACAGGACTTTCCCGATCTGAATATCTAAGAAAACTTCTGCTTGAGAAGCAAATCAATCATCAGATTGAAGTTGTTGCAGACATGAACGATCTCAGAAAACTGGTCAGTGAATATGGAAAGATCGGATCGAATCTCAATCAGATTGCCAAACATTTTAACAGTAGTGAAAGTCAGTCACATGCTGTAAAAAATGAAATTCATCAGTGCATCACTGACTTATTTCAGCTGAGAAAAGAGGTACTGAAACTGGCAGGTGGTATGGATGGGCTGAACTGTGATCCGATGTCTTTTGACAAGACTCGCTATTATCTGGTTGGCTAGACCTTGGATAAACCATATTCCCGCCGGCTTGACTACACACCCTTAGCTGGGCGCACAAGCCATGCATTGTATGCTAAATGGTGCATCCGAATTTGTCAATCAACTTGCTATTGCAGTTACAACCATCGTATTTAACCGCACTGCACTCTCCTTTGCCGGTGAAGACGGTGTCGCCGCAGTTTCCATCATCATGTATCTGCAGTTTTTGTTTATCGGTGTCTACTTTGGCTTTTCTATGGGCATGGCACCACCTCTGAGTTATGCGTATGGCAATCGAAAAATAAGAATTTGCCGAAAACTGGAAAGCTATGCTCGTCGCTTTTTCGCAGTAGCTCCGATCATCATTTATGCACTGACCTACTTTCTTACTCCAGTTGCTGTATCCGGTTTCGCAGATACATCCAGCCCTGTATTTCCTATTGCAGTGTCCGGAATGAGAGTTTATGGACTTGGTTTTCTATTTTCAGGAATTAATATTTTTGCTGCAATTCGAATGATGGCATATGGAAAAGGATATTTCTCCGGTCTGATCACATTTTTACGTTCATTCCTACTATTACTTTTATTTCTGATTGTACTGCCTTTGAAATTTGGTTTGACTGGAGTATGGCTCGCCGTTCCTGCAGCAGAAGCTCTGACATTACTCGTTGCTGTATGGTTTCTGCGGCCGATTCATTGCTAAAATAAGACTCCTTTATAGAAGAAACATGACATTCACTCTGACTTTAATTCTTTTCTCCGTCAGATTCCGTGTCTGTCTCTGAGTTCTCTGTTAAAGAAATGTATCTTCCTCAACTATTGTCTGCACCGGTGCCGCGATTGAAGGCGGACTGGATTATGACACTGCATATCAGCTCTCCGACTATTTCATTCAGTTCTCCGAAAGACTGACAAGCGCGGACCGGTTAACTGATCTTCTTGGAAAGGTCAGTTATACTTTTGCAGAAAAGGTAGCACAATCAAAAACACCGTCCCCGGAATCTGCTGATGGCGGATATTAGAATACTCATATCAACCGGCTTCGCCACATGATCATCCATCCCGGCATTCAAAGCAGCCTGTACATCCTCTGCAAATGCATTTGCCGTCATTGCAATAATAGGAATCTCCTTTCCGTCCGGACGGTCCGGCAGATTTCTGATAGCTTTTGTCGTTTCATATCCATTCATTTCAGGCATCATAATATCCATCAAGATCAGATCAAAAGTCCCCGGAGCTGTATTGCAAAACTGTGCCAGGGCTGATTTTCCATCGGCAGCTCTGGTTATAATCATCCCTTGTTCTTCCAATAGAGATACTGCTATCTCGGCGTTTAAATCATTATCCTCTGCCAAAAGGACATGCAAACCATGTAAATCTATATCTTTCCTTAACTTTTCTTTCTCTTCAGCTTGTACCTGTTCTGCTATAAGCAGGGGGATTTCTACCGTAAATGTTGAGCCAACCTCCTGTCTGCTGCTGACCTCAATTTTTCCACCCATAAGATCTACATATTTCTTAGCAATCGCCATTCCCAGTCCGGTTCCCTTATAACTGGTTCTTGCTCCATCATTTTCCTGACTGAACTCATCAAATATTCTGGTCTGGAACTCCTCACTCATACCAATTCCGGTATCCGATATACGATAGCGTACGATTATATGATGCTCATCACTACCCGGACAGTTTTTTGCAACAAATGAAATAGTACCTCCGTCTTTTGTAAATTTGACTGCATTGCTGATAATGTTGAGCAATACTTCCCTGATTCTGAGTTCATCTGCCATCACATAAGGAGTTTTTAGTTCTTCTCTTGAAACATAAAAATTAAGATCACGGCTTTCCGTATATCCCCTTGCAATCGACAAAACAGTATTTATCATATCCCTGAGATCTACCCGTACTGGTTTATATTCCAGTTTACCGCTTTCAATGCGGCTGATATCCAACACATCGTTAATCAGTGTCATCAGATATTCTGAGCTCTGCCTGATCTTTTTCAGGCAATTCTCCACTTCTTTGTCCGGTTTCCTCTTCATGGCAATATCCGTGAATCCAATAATTGCATTCATTGGTGTCCTGATATCATGGGACATATGGTTCAGAAACGTCGTTTTTGCAATATTCGCCGCATTTGCATTCTGTGCTTCTTTCAGGGCTTCCATCTGTTTTTTTCTGCTTACTGAAAGGGAATAAACCAGAAGAAGTAGTACAAAAATAATCACTAATGAAACCACAATTCCTACACCTGCATACTCTGCAAGGACATCCTGCAAGGTCATTTTCTTTTCCGAAACAGAGTTCTGCGCAAGGACAACACCATTCAAAATATTGGAGGACTGCTCAATTGCTTTATTGATAATGGTAGCTGCTCTTCTGTTTTCTCTCGTCGTGAACATCGCTAATTCCTGCCGTTTTGCCATCTCTGCAAATGACAGACTTCTGGTCAGTGAACTTTCATTAAGAAGATTGATCTTTGAAGATGGAATAACAGTTGCTCCCACTTTTCCATTTGCCACTGCTTCCAGGCATTCTTCCTGTGTGTCATACAGTTTGATCTCTGCGTCTGGAAAAAGAAGGGACACCATCAATTCAGAATACAGTGAAGTCTCTGTCGCTGCGATTGTGGTGAGACTGCTGCTATATTCATTCCCTTTGTAAATAACAACCGGCGTAATATCAAAGATTTCATCCGTCAAAACTACCTGAAATTGTTCCTGTGTATAAAAATCCTGAATGATAGGACCTGCAATATCTATTTTTCCAGATTGCAATGTCTCATTCATCTCTACTCCCGTGGAACATGGAACTGCCTTGATCGTAATTTTATATTTTTCCTGAACCGTATCCAGAACGGTTCCAAGGATTCCTGTCAGTTTCCCATTTTCTTCACCACAAAAAGGGAGATTATCCTTTAGGTATCCCACACGGATTGTGTTTTCATGTGCATCCAGCCATTGTTTTTCTTCCTTGCTGAGTGCATAATTTATGACCGCTTTTCCTTCATAACGGGCATACAGCTTGCTGCTGTAGTCCGTTTCTGTATTGTTGATTTCTTCCAAGGCAGAATTTAATTCCTTTAACAGATCCGGTCTGGATTTTGATACACCGAAATAACAGTCACTTGCACCGATATTGGTAATGGCAATAAAATCGCTGTTGACAGACAGTGCCGGGACCACAAGTGCATCCAGTTCATCTGCATCCAGTTTTTCTATCATTTCATCATAGCCTTTACAGACAACCACCTCTGCCTGGATCTGATTGCTGTCCAGCCATTTTTCCAGAAGTTCTTTCTGATAGCTTCCATCTGCTGCACCAATACGACAGCCATTCATCTGCTTTGGATCACCACCCGTAAGATCTGTATGATCTTCCCGGGTATAGATCCAATATCGTTCTGTTCCCTCTGCATAGGTCGAAAAATCGATAGCTTCTGCTCTTTCCGGTGTATAACTGACACTTCCAAGTATATCTATTTCTCCATCTGCCAGCATTTCCAGACACTCTTTAAATGAGCCATAGACATATTCATACTTCCAGCCGGTTATATAAGAAATCTTCTGGAGATACTCATAGCCTGCTCCCTGCTTGTGTTCCCCATAGCCGCCTTCCTGAAAATTGGCATATGGGAAATACCCAACTCTCACTGTTTTATTCTCTTCCTCTATTCCCTGAGTTGTTTTCCCGTCACTTTTAATTTCTGACGCATAAGCAGAAAGCGGTACAAAGAGTAACATGATAAGTGCTAAAATGCTCAAACATAATCTTTTTTTCTTATCTTTTTTTCCTGTCAGTTTTTCTATCTTTCTGTTCATTCATTCCCTCTTTATTATCCATTAAAGCGGACATTCATGCCTGCATCAAATGCTCTTTTCCTGTCTTCTGCAAAGGCATTTGCTGTCATAGCAATGATCGGGATCTCTGCCTTCATCTTATCATCTAAATGCCGGATACACTGGGCTGCCTGATAGCCATCCATATTTGGCATCTGGATATCCATAAGTATCAGATCATAAGTACCCGGTGACATTTTGTTCGTTATATACGAAAATGTCTTTCTGCAAGAGCAAAGAAAGACGCGTACTTATACCATTGTATTGTATAAAAAACATTATGCGATAAAAAATATTATAACAAAACCGTATGAAATTGTCATCATTACTCAAGCTTTATGTCTATTTTCTTTTACCCCATTGCAAAACATCCACTCAGCAAAATGAGGCAACGGATTTTCCGCTGCCTCATTTTCGATTCAATTTCAGGCATATCTCTCGCCTGAGCAAAATCATCTTTCATTATCATCACATATGGCAATCCGTTTCATCTGTCATCTCCTTTCCCCAGACTTCCGCCAATGTCGAGAGCAGTTTATCAACCTGGATTGGCTTCGCGATATGACCATTCATTCCGGCTGCAAAAGCATCTCTCTTATCTTCTTCAAATGCATTTGCTGTCATTGCAACGATCGGTATGCATGCTTTATCCTTATCTGGCAGGCGTCTGATTGCCTGTGTTGCTTTATAACCGTTCATTTTCGGCATCTGAATATCCATCAGGATCATATCATATGTGCCTGCCGGCATTTTTTCTATCTTATTTACACACTGAATGCCATCCTCCACACGCTCTGTCTTAAGACCGGCACGTTCAAGTATTGCCTCAGCAATCTCTGCATTCAGATCATTATCCTCTGCCAGAAGGATTTTCCTGTCTTTAAGGATTTCACTATATGTTTCTGGATTTTCAGCATAATTTTTTACATAATAGTTTTCATCCGCTATCTTATGTTTTAGTGTAACTGTAAAAGTACTGCCCTTTCCAAGCTCACTCTCTACATCTATTGTTCCACCAAGCAGTTCAACATATTTCTTGACAATTGACATTCCCAGTCCGGTTCCTGCAATTTTGCTCTTTGTAGTATTCCGCTCACGCGTGAATGCCTCGAAAATATTTGTCAGATACTCCTGACTCATACCAATTCCTGTATCACTCACCCTGGTCCTCACTATCATATATCCAGGCTCACTGCATGGTAATTCATCTACGTTTATCATAACAGAACCACCGGATGGAGTATACTTCATGGCATTGCTCAGAATATTAACAAATATTTCTTTTACCTTTGTTACATCTGTCAGTATGTGCTCATATTCTACATTTATCGTATAATGAAGTGCAATATTCTTTTTCTTTGCTTCATCATCGAATATTTCAAATAAGGTCTGCCAGATATCTTCAATCATGCCATAGTTCTCATCAATCTCCATTCTTCCACTTTCAATCCGAGCCATATCAAGTACATTATTTATGATTGACAGAAGAAGATTTCCTGACTGCTGCAGTTTTTTTAAGTATTCTGAAGTTTCAGGCAAATCCTTTTCTTTCAGTTCATCCTCCATAAGCTGTGCATATCCCAGAATCGCATTCATAGGAGTACGGATGTCATGGGACATATTGTTAAGGAAACGGGTCTTTGCAAGACTGGCATCTTCTGCTTTTTTCAGAGCGATTTCCAATTTGTCATTAAGCTTTTGTGTATCATTTGCAGCAAGCTTTGCGGCAGCTTCTGCTTTTCTTGCCTTCCGTAAAAGTACGAGGATAATACTAATGATGCTGAATACGAAAAATCCTGCCGTGACAAAAAAAGCAAGTATGTTGTCTTTTAAAAAATCAGAAAATGTTACCTTATCTACAGTACTGTCATAGATAGCAAGTGCACTTGTAAGCATATCAGATGGCATAGCCTTTAAGGTTTTATTCAGTATTGATAAAAGGCTTCCTTCTCCGCCTCTTACTGCAAAGCATGCCTCCATTGTTTTTGTAAGTGGAAAACTCTTGAAATTTTGTCTGTTATCATATATCAGCGCCTGGCTTGCTCCCATGAGGAAACAGTCTGCTTTTTCCTGTATGACCATATCTGCAGCATCGTCAAGCGAATCACAATCTACAAGCTTCCATTGTGGATAGCTGAAAGCAATATACTGTTTCAAGGCTTCTTTTTCCTTTGGCACAGCTACTGTATACACCCTATCCTCATCAAAGTTTTTCTCATCAGTTACCGCCATCAAACTGTAAGTCCAGGCTGTGTTTGTAAGTGCATATCCATTTTGTTCTGCAAAATATGGATTCCTGCCGGCATAAAAAATCATGTCAATCTCACGATTCTGCAGCGCCTGAATTATTTCATCATAATTATCATATGCCTGTATATTAAATTCCAGTGTCTGATTTCCCAGACAATCTTTGGCATAGGAGCTATATTCCGCCAGCATACCGGTAAGTTTTCCAGTCTCTTTATCCATGGAAAAGATTGCCGGATCATTGTTCAAAAATCCTATCTGGATACCTCCATGCTCTTCCACCCAGATCTTTTCTTTACCTGTAAGTACCTGAATATAATCAAGTGTAAAATACTTCTTATACAGATCTACTTTAAAAAAAGGGCTGTCCTGATCAAGCTGACGCATAGCATAGTCCAGCTTCGTCTTGATATCGCTGCGCTCTTTATTTATTGCAAAATATATACCGGATTTTCCAATAGTTGTAACAGATGATATTCCCTGTTCAGACCAGATGGATTCCTCCAGAGATACAAAACAGTCGATCTCATGATTTGCCAGTTTCTTTTCGACATCATCATTATTATTCACATTTACATGTTCTGTATGTATGCCATTCTTATTTTCCCATTCTGTCAGCATGATTTCAGGTTCTGTGCCTAAGAGCACGCCTACACGTTTTCCATCCAGCGACTTAAAATCAGAGGTTTCAATATCCATATCCGATAAATCAGCATAAAGGATATATTTTTCCTCACCCATCGGTTCATCCGGGAAAAGCATCTTTTGTGCACGTTCATCGGTGTAAGAGATATCACCCATGATATCAATCTCACCATTTTCAAGCTTATCAAAACAGTTGGACCAGTCACATTTCACATACTCGAATTTCCATCCGGTATAACCTGCCAGAGCCTGCATGAGCTCGTATCCATAACCCCGTCTGACACCATTTTTGTCGACATAATTGAAGGTATCCTCAAACGACCCGATACGGATGGTCTGCGGCTGTTGTTTTTCATCATTATTCGTCTCAGCAGCCTGGCAGTGTACTGATAACATCACCCACATTCCCATGATTACAAACATAGCTGTGCATAATACAGCTAAGTTTTTTTTACTTTTATTCATTCTTCTATTTCCTTTATTTATGTGGCTTTTCTTATACTCCTGACACCTGATCCAGATTCTTCTGTAATGTACTGATCAATTCCTCAATAACTATTGGCTTGGATAAGAATCCATCCATACCACATTTCAGGGCTTTCTTTCTGTCCTCATCAAAAGCATTGGCAGTCATGGCAAGGATGGTGATTCCCGCCAGCGCCGGATCATCCAGCGCACGGATCTGCTTTGTAGCTTCATATCCGTTCATTACCGGCATCTGCACATCCATCAGCACCAGATCATACTTACCTGATGTTGAATTTTTAACTTTCTCCACTGCCTCTGCTCCATTTTCTGCGGTATCAACCAGGAATCCATATTCATTAAGGATCTCCACCGCAATTTCTCTGTTCAGTTCATTATCTTCCACAAGCAGTATACATCTGCCTCTGAAATCTGAACCTGCTGCCGGAAGAACCGAATCTTCTGGTTCAGACTGACTCTGGCCGATGGCAGTCATCAAAGTTTCTCTGATATCCGACATGAACAGAGGTTTCGCACAGAATGCAGTCACTCCTGCTGCCCTGGCTTCTGCCTCAATATCAGACCAGTCGTAAGCAGTCAGGATAATAATCGGTGTATCATCCCCAAGACTGCGGATCTGACGGGTTACCTCAATGCCATTCATATCCGGCAGACGCCAGTCGATGATATAAGCGTGGAATGCATCTCCCAGTTCCATAGACTGTCGTGCACGGAGAACAGCCTCCTTACCGGAAAGTGTCCATTCTGAACGCATTCCAACCCTCACAAGCATTTTTGTCACACTGTCGCAGGTATTAAAATCGTCATCTACAACCAGTGCCTTAAGTCCTTCCAGTTCTGCGATCTTCTCTGTGCGTTGATGCTCAGGCTGAGTTCGAAATGGCAGACGGACTATAAATTCGGTGCCTTTGCCCTGCTCTGTCTGAACCTCAATAGTACCGCCCATCATATCCACAATATTCTTGGTAATGGCCATTCCAAGTCCTGTACCCTGAGTCCTGCTGACTGTGGAAGTACGCTCCCTCTCAAAAGGAGAAAAAATCTTCTGTACAAATTCCTGACTCATACCGATTCCATTATCCTTAACCCGAATTTCGTACAGCTCACTGCCTTTCTGTGTTCCATGACACTGTCTGATCCGAACAGAAACGGTTCCTCCTGCAGGTGTAAACTTAACTGCATTGGACAAAAGATTCAACAGCACCTGGTTCAGCCGCGTCTTATCACAATAGACATCCTCATTTGTAACATCCATTGCATCCATATAAAGTTCCAGCTGCTTTGCATGGATCTGACCACTGATGATCGTCTTCAGGTCATGAAGCACCTCCGACAGACTGACCTCCGTTTCTTCCAGATGGATCTTTCCACTCTCAATCCGGCTCATATCCAGTATATCGTTGATCAGTGAGAGTAGATGGTTGCTGGATGAAAGTATCTTACCCAGATAATCCTGAACCCTTTTTTTATCATCAATATTGCTTACTGCCAGTGTGGTAAAACCGATGATCGCATTCATTGGTGTCCGGATATCGTGAGACATGTTGGAAAGGAAAGTACTCTTTGCCTTGTTTGCTGTCTCTGCCGCACGTACTGCCTCAGAAAGTGCCTGGTTCATTTTCCAGTCAGAGGTACGATCTGACATAACCAGGATATATTTCTTTTTCCCGTTTACCTCACTGCCCATTGCAATATTATGGAACCAGCGTTTTTCCCCTGTCTTCAGATGAACATATTTAAAATCCCCTTCCCTCTGTTCATGAACCTGGATTTCCTCCAGATAATTCTTCTCCGAATCTTCATGTTCTGCCGGATGCAGTTTTCCCAGAACACGAATATCTTTACGAATCTGCTCTGCTGTAATACCCAGCAGCTTTTCCGCATTTGGGCTGACGTAATCTGCCTGATATGTTTTGGCATCCAGCATCAGAAAGACGTCGTCCACGTTCATTGAAAGTTTTTGAAATAGCTCATCACGGTACAGGATCTCCGTATCCTTTCTTCTGAGATTGGTCCTGTTTGTTTGAATAATAAGACTGATAAGAAAAGCAGCAATACAGAGCACCACCACACCAACAAGAAGCATTGTACTACGCTGCAGACTGTTCATACTGGCATTGACAATATCCGCCTGGACAAGTCCCAGGAACATCCAGTCCTGAATATTCGATTTTTCATAGACCAGATAATAATTTCCTCCATCCAGATTCAGCAGCATCGCATCGGTACGTCCCGCTTTAAACTTCTCCAAAAGTTCATTGAGCTCTTTTTCAGACATATCAGAATGCTCTCTCAGAAGACCAAAGAAATTATACACGTTCCCCCATGACTCAGAAGAATGATCAATCACAACACGACCATCCGGATGAACAATTAAACTCTGGGCATTTCCATTGAAAGCAGAAATATCCAGCACTTCTACGATATCAGAATTTTCATAGGCAATGGCAATCGCATCATATTCAAATCCCTGATATATTCCATGAGCCTCAGGTGTGGCAAAAACAAGCAGCTGGGATTTTCCGGGAAGTGCCGCATTCGCTATCACATCATTTCCCTGCCGGATATCCTCTCCAATATCTTCCTGTAATCCAAGGTATCCGGTTTCCCCTGTTGCCATCTTATAGTTCCCCTCAGCAGACAGAAAATAGAATTCCATAAAGCCGGCATCTTTCTGCGCTTTCTTTATATAATCACGGATTTCGTCTTCGTTGGAAATATCCTGCAGATTCTCGCCCCACATATGAAGATATGTCAGATTCTTATCTGTCAGTTCTCTCAGCATGTTATCAGACTGATGAAAAACTTCTGTCAGATGAGAAACACTTTCCTCATAAATAGTTTTCGACACAAATCTGAAATACTGGAAAACCATCAAAACAATTCCCACCAAAACAGCTATGAAGACCGCAATCCTTAACTGTTTTCTCATAACAGTCTTTTCTCTGTTTGTATTATGATTCTTAATATTCATTCTTCTCATCTCACATTAATGTAATCTTCTGGCTCTGCAAGAACGGCATCACCATTTGAAATATATCCTGTCCAGGTATCCTTCACAGAAGTATCTCCTCCGTCAAACACTATATTATCATCTGTCGGATAGGCCTCCATGTGTTGTGGTGTCGCCAGGCAGGTTACTGTAAAAGTATCATCGTCCTGAATTTGTTTTCCGTCCTTTGTAACTTTGCTCAATGTGTAACCATCATCTGTTTTCTTAATTTCCACAGAAATACCACTGAATACAGGCAGAGAACCACAGTTAAACGGAATAAAGCCTCCCTCATAGCCTTCTACAAAATTTTTAACTGTCTCTTTCAGTTCAGCACCGCTCATCTTACTGCTGTAAGCCGAAAGACCATTTGGCATGATCATGTCTCCCGCCATTTTTTCTGTGTAACCGGCTTTCAGTACGTTTCCCGTAAAGCTGTTTCCGGTCGCGATCAGCACATCTGTCCCATAGATGCCACGCAGAGTGTTTGCCATAACAGAATATGCTGCATTTCCTCCACTGCTGTGAAAGCGGTTTGAATAGGATTTCTGCGAATCCAGCACGATATCCTCAGAAGCAGATTCTTCCTCAAGAAGCTGAGAATTAAATGACTGATACGCCTGCTCTGCATCGTATTCTCCAGAGATCATTTTGGAAACCACATCCTGGGAAACAGAGAAGAAATCATTTGACGCAATGCGGATATACATATGGTTTTCTTCGATCACAGGTTTCACATCCTTCAGATATTCTGTAAGCTTAAGATCCACATCCTGACTGTAGCTTAACAGATCCTGTCCATCATAAACAATCCTGTTCTGCGCATCCGCTGAAAGCATTGTGTTCAGCACCTTCATTGCTTTCTTTCTACGTGTTTCATCTTTTGTCAGATCACGGTTTAAAGCCACCTGGAAATATGGCGTAGTCATAATCCACTTTTCACCGTTCTCCTGAAAGAATGGAAGAAATGTCGTGTTTATGCCCTGATCCTGAAACATTTTTACACCGGCAGAACTGCCAAAGTACATGGCAAGCTTGCCGCTTTGATACATCTCAACTATATCGTCATAATTCATATCCAGATCATCCTGGCTAAGCCCTGTATCCTGGATGAACTGCTCCATACGTTCAAAAGCCTTCGGCCAGACAGTACTGTCCAGGCCTTCTCTCTTTGTATTATCCGGGTCACTGTAGGTGGTACGCCACTTGCGTCCGTCTACAGAAGACAGCTCTGATGCAGACAGACCCTGCAGTGTCTCCATACAGGTATAATCATAATAATAGTCTGCAGTAAACCCACGGATTCCCACCTCTTCAAATGCCTCGCAGGCAGAGACAAAGCTTTCATAATCTGTTGGCAACGGGATATCGTATTTTTCAAAAAGGTCTTTATTCACTACAAAACCATGTGCATCTGCACACACCGGAAGCCAGTTTACGCTTCCATCTTCATTCATAAAACTACTGAGATATGTATCATAGACAGCTCCTGCCACATTGGTTGTGGAAAGATCCATCAGACTGTCTTTCAGCGGACTTGCATCATGCAGTGAAAAACGACAGCAGGTTATAATATCCGGCAGTCCACCGTTTTCCTTAAGAAACCTGTAGAAATCCAGGTCATTGTTCCCTACTACAAATTCAACATTGATATCCGGGAGCTGTTCCTGAATGTATGGTGCATATTTCTCATACAGGTTTGTGCTCCATAAATACACCGTGATTGTTTCTGCATCTTCTTTTTCCGCACTCTTCCCGCCACAGCCTGAAAGAAGTGTTATGGCTGTCACCATCGCCAAAAGCACAGCCAAAACTCTGTTCCATTTTTTCTTTTTCATTATGAATCCTCCTCTGAGTTTCCTTTTCATTTCTTCTGTTTTACAGTGTCAAAATACCCGATAATTCCTATATATACGTCTTTCTTCACAGGCGACCACAATGTATGCAATTTCAGTTTATACATCTGACTGTTATTTTCCACCGTCGCTTTTATCTGCACAGAGATTTCTTTATTTTGTACAGATGTCTGGTGTAACAAACCCCGAATATATTGAACATCTTCTTCAATTACTCCAAATTCTTTGAACAGATCAAATTTCGGATCATCCCTCTGACATAATATCTGCTGTTTTCCGTTTAGTATAGTTAATTGACCTGAAACCGCATTGTAATCAACTGAATTCATGCCACTGTTCGATTTGAAGAAATCGATTTTTTCCTGCATGACCTTGACAAGACTCTGTGAATAAATCTGGTTCGGTAAGGATTTATCACGGAGTATTTCATTCGAAAGTCTCTGTGCTTCATGAGAATATTTATTATCGTCCATCTCTTTACCAAACATTTTTGAAAGCTGAAGACTCAGTTCTTTCAGACACTTAAGAAGGAGGGGATTAAATTGTCCGCACTGTCCATCCAGGATCATTTGAATCGCTGTGTCATGATCAAATGCTTTCTTATAGCATCTTTCACTTGTAAGTGCATCATAAACATCAGCAATCGATACCACCTGTGCACAGATTGGTATTTCTTCACCTTTCAATCCATCCGGATAGCCCTTTCCATCCCATCTTTCATGGTGCCACCTGCAGATTTCCCATGCGGTATGTACCAGTGGATGATCTTGTGGAAAGTCCATATCCTTAATTATAGCTGCGCCAAGCTCACTATGTGTTTTCATAATTTGAAATTCTTCATCGGTAAGTCTGCCTGGTTTATTCAGTATTTCTTCCGGAATACGGATCTTACCAATATCATGAAGGGACGAAGCAGTTGTGATCAAAGCAATATCTGCCTCTGTCAAAGGATAATCATCTGTTACTTTTACCAGTTGTCTCAGCATCATCTCCGTTGCTGTTTTAATATGCAGGATGTGTTCTCTGCTCTCGCTGTTACGGGATCCCAATATATTACTCATAATCCGGATCATGATATTATTATTTTCTTCTTTTTCGTAAACCTGATCATAAACCACATTTATCAGATGCTTTTGGTTCATATAGAGACCCAAGGTATTCTGAACTCTTTTCTTTACGATCACAGAATCAAACGGTCGTGTGATATAATCTGTGATTCCCAGCTCATATGCCTTACGCATAGTATCAACAGCATCTTCAGAAGATATCATGATTACAGGAGTTTCAGCAATACACTGGCTTCTTTTCATTATTTCCAGGACTTCAAAACCATTCATCTGTGGCATATTGATATCCAAAAGCATCAGATCAATTCCAATATTTTCTCCTATCATCTGGATTGCCTGATTACCATTTTCGGCTTCCAGATAGTTATAAGCATCTCCAAGAATCTCCTTCAATATGTCCCTGTTTAATTTTGAATCATCTACAATCAGGATTTTTTGTCTTTTATCCATATTTTTTATTACCTTTATCCACTCGTTTTTTATGATGTTCCAAGCACTTGATCCAAGACAGAAAGTCATGTTGCATCACTTAATGCTATAGTCCCTTCTTTATTCCTTCAATCGTCATCTCATATGCTTCTGGTACTTTTTCCAATGCCTGTTTTAACTGTATATAACTCTGATCTTCAAGGAACTTTAATGCAAATCTCCGAATCAGTGCTTCGCTGTGAAGGCGTCCCAAGACAGCTTCATAGTTTCCTCCAATAGCTTCATAGCACTCTCGCATTGTCATATTTTAGTCCTCCTGCCTAGATTTCACCGCTTATTTGACACTGTCGTATCAATTATTTCACCAATTTATGAATTACTTTTATCAGTAATTCCACATCAACTGGCTTAGCAACATGTTCATCCATCCCTGCTGCTTTTGCTCTTATTCTGTCCTCCGTGAACGCATTTGCTGTCATTGCAATGATCGGTACCTCCTTTGCATCCTCTCTGTCTAGAGACCTGATCATCTTTGTAGCTTCATAACCATTCATTACCGGCATCATAATGTCCATAAGAATGACATCAAATTCACCAGGTTCACTATTTCTGAACAGTTCAACAGCTTCCTGACCATCCCAGGCTTTTGTCACGTCAGCACCTTCATTCTGAAGCACAAATTCGGCGATTTCCATATTCAGCTCATTATCTTCCGCCAGAAGAATATGCACTCCCTTTATAGATTTTTCGGATACATCCTTCTGTTCTTCACGTTTATCCGCATCCGGATCTATTTTAAATGGAACCCGGATCACAAATGTCGTCCCTACGCCTTTTTCACTTTCAAAAGTAATGGTTCCACCCATTTTCTCGACCAGCTTCCTTGCAATGGCCATTCCCAGTCCGGTTCCGGCAAACTTTGTGCGGCTTCCCATATATTCCTGTGCAAATGGTTCAAAAATATGTTTCTGGAACTCCTCAGTCATTCCGATTCCTGTATCCCGGCAGATAAATTCCATTGTCGTCATTCCTGGCTGTTCGGATGGGATTTCCATGCAACTAAGATAAATATGTCCATTTTCTCTGTTATATTTCACTGCATTGGACAGGATATTCATCATCACACGTTTTACATACCCCGGACTTCCAATAAGATCACGGTGTATGATTTCTTTTTTCTCCCATACAATCCGGATATTCTGTTCTGCAGCAATCTGTTCAATTACAACAAGCACTTCCTCAGAGATTTTGCTCAGATTAAATGGACTCTCTTCCAGAACAACTTCACCCGACTCCAGCTTACTCATGTCCAGAACATCATTTACCAGTTCCAGCAACAAATTGGCTGCCGCTTTAACCTTTGTTCTGTATTCCTTCTGCTTCTCCATATCATCTGCATAATGGTCTGCCATATTGATCAAACCGTAGATTCCATTAATCGGAGTCCTGATATCATGGCTCATCCGCTGAAGAAACTCTGTTTTTGCCTCATTGGCGGCTTCTGCCTTTTTTGCTGCTGTCAGAAGTTCTGCTTTATATTTTTCATCTTTTTCCTGCTCCTGTTTCTGATGTGCCTGATTGGTTCTGTGACCCCAGAACAAAAATATACTGAATATCAGAAAATAAAGAAAAATAACACCTGCTACACTTAATGGAAGGTTATGAAACACTTCCGTATCCGGAAGATACGCATAGATATAATAATCCCGCTGCTTCAGCATGATTCCATAACATCCGGTTCCTTCATTCTTGAGATGATAAATGTGCTGACTGTCTGTATGCTTTTTCATTGCCTGAACAACCTCGTTGCCAGCCGTATTCTGCCCCAACAGGCTCTCATTATTGCTGGCAACAACGATTCCGTCGTCTGCAACGATAATCGTTCCATCTTTCTGGATACTATAACCATTTAAAAGCCCCTGTATCGTCAGCGTATAGTTTCTGGCAAATTCAGGAGATGTGTAATAATAGATTGCAACGATACCCGGTGCATCTTTTCTGGCGCAGGCTGCAATGTCAATAAAGGATCCATCTTCCCTGGTAAACCGTTCCGAATAGCTTCTTTCTTCATATCCGGCAAAATCCATGATAATTTCTTTTTGCAGATACTCCGTAATCTCATTAGCCAGAGACTCATCCGTGCTGTATTCACAGTCCGTCTTTCCTTCTGCATCCAGTACAATGATACCATCCACCCATAGAGTCTGCAGGTTTTCTTTCAGGAAATCCCGACTTAGCTGCCCTCCGTTTTCTATTTCCATTTTAATATTTGTACTCATCTGTCTGGCACTTTCAATGGCACGGAGGAGGCTTTTTGATTCCGAAGATTCATTAAAATGGGTGTAGGTGGAGCACTGCACTTTCACATAGTTTACAATCTCCACCATTCTTTTCTCTGCTTCCGCTTTTTCTGCGTGAAAGAAATAACACAGAGATACTACAGCCACACAGATTCCAATCAGAGCACCGAACAGCTGGATTCGTTTTTCTCTTTTCTTTCTCTTAATACCCAAAATCATCCACCTCCAGATACTTCTGGGGATCATCCAGATATTTTTCAATAATTTTCAGGGATGTGCCATCCTGACGCATTTCTTCCAATGTCTGGCTCATCTGCTCACAGATTCCTCTGTCATCATCTTTTGCAAAAGCGACACCTATTCCGGTGATCATCAGAGGCTCTTCCAGAATACGGAAGCTTGCATCATAATCCTTCATATACTGAACAATAGATTCCTCATGTGCTGCAACTGCATCTACATATCCTTTTCCCAGAAATGTATAAATCAGCTCCCTGTGTCCCAGGCTGATCAGATTGCCCAGCTTTGGGATTCTCTCATCCGTCCGGTTCAGAAAGATGCCTTCCGGTTTGGTTGTGGACTGAACAGCCAGGTTCTTACCCTCCAGGTCACTCAGTTTATAGATATTACTGTTCTCATTTACAGCGACCACCTGGCGGCTTGCTATGTATGGTCCTGCCCAACGGTAATCATCAAGACGCCCTTCCATGGAAAAACAGCCCATGATACAGTCAATCTCTCCACTCTCCACCAATTCTTTTTTCTTCTCCCAGTTGATCTGGACAACGTCCACCTGATATCCCATTCTTTTGAAAGCTTCTGTAGCCAGTTCTACATCGATTCCCGTCGGTACACCATCCTCATTCAGATAATTGTATGGTGGATAGTTGTCACTGCCAAGCGTAATGACTGGCTTTTCGGTTTCTTCTTTCGTGTTATCTGTGTTTTTACACCCTGCCAGGGTGACTGCTAAAATTCCCGCAAGCAGAATGCCTGCAATCACTCTTTTTCCTTTCATTTTCCTTCTATCCCTAACTATCCTTTTTGATTCTTCTATGTCCGGTTACTTTCCATTTGTCACTGTACAGTGACCTGCGGTTCGGTACCCCCCCCCACCAGATTTTATGCTTCTGATCGTCTTTTCCAGCACCTTCATCTCAACCGGTTTTGAAACATGTGCATTCATGCCAGCCGCAAGGGAATGCTGAATGTCTTCTGAAAATGCATTGGCAGTCATGGCAATAATCGGAATCGTCTTTGCCAGTTTATGGGAACTTCTGCGGATTGCCTTCGTTGCCTCATAGCCATTCATAACAGGCATCTGCACATCCATTAGAATCATGTCATAATCACCTGGAGCAGACTGTTCAAATGCTCTCAAAATCTCTTCGCCATTTTCACAGATGGTACATTCCGCACCTTCAATCTTTAACAGTTCCGTCAGGATCTCTGCGTTCAGCTCATTATCCTCTGCACACAGGAATCTCATTCCTTGAAGGATATTACCATCCTGCTCATCCGTTTCTTCTTGTGCCGCCAGAGCAGCCGTTCCATCCTCTGCAATTTTCAGATCCAGGAGAACCTCAAAACAGCTTCCCTGTCCTAATTCACTGTCCACGTCAATGGTACCTCCCATTGCCTCAACCAGGTTCTTAGCAATCGCCATTCCAAGTCCGGTTCCCTGTATTTTGTTTGTAAGGGAACTTTCCGCACGGGTAAACGCATCAAAAATTGTATCCTTGAAATCTGCCGACATTCCCATACCATTGTCACTGACTAAAAAGCGGTACTTTGCATAGACAGATGACTTTGTCTCACATTCTTCTACAAAGAACTGAATTTTCCCACCTTCCTGGGTATACTTCACTGCATTGGAAAGCAGGTTGCTGAAAATCTGCATCAGGTGAATCTGATCCCCATTCACCCACTCATGCTGAATATTTTCTTTTATGATTGTAAGGGTCTGCTGCTTTTCATATATTTGAGAATGAAATATAGTGTCAAGTTCCTGCATAAAATCCAGAATAGAAAAGTCAGAATACTTGAAGACTGTTTTTCCTGCCTCAATCTTACTCATATCCAAAACATCATTAATGATTCCTAACAGATGCTGTGATGAAATATCTATTTTATCTGCATACTCTATAACTTTTGCTTTATTACCTGCATCATGTCTGATCAAAGACGTAATACCAATGATTGCATTCATAGGTGTACGGATATCATGTGACATATTAGACAGGAAATCCGTTTTCGCCTTATTTGCATTTTCAGCTGTCTGTAAAGCCTCTGTTGCAACGTTCTTTGCCTTTTTCAGTTTTTGATTGACTACTTCCATTTCCTTCATTGTTTGTAAATGAAGTTCATTATTTCTTTTTTCATATTCTGCTTTTTGATCTGCAAGACTAAGTCTAGAAATACTGTAGAATAATCCGGCAAAAAGCAAAAGTATAAAACCTGCCATGAGTATTGTTGTAAACAACACCGTTTTCTGGTAATCCGTCAGCACATTGTCAACAACTCCCCTTGCCACAATGCATACCAAAATGGTGTTGTTGCTTTCTATCGGGCAATACCCCAGATAATAGGGATTCTGTTTTCCCAAAAATACAACTCCGGATTCTCTGTTATCAAACTTCTTTTTGAACAAATCAGCCTCTTCTTCTGTAATAGCCTGTTCCCCTTTTAAATGTTTTAACAAAGAATAATTACGCAGGTATTTATCTCCACTCTGGTTCGTATACGTAATATTTCCGTCATGATCCAGCATGAACAAATATGCTTTCCCATGATAACCTTTCAGTTTTAACATGGAATCCAGTTTCGAATGATCATACACAGTTCCAATTGCCGTATAAGTTTCTCCATTGATAGTGTATTCCTGACATGGAATCGCAACCAGATAACCTTCTTTTTTCTTCTGATCATAATCAAGACGCACCAGTTTTCCAATATTGTATCCGTTCTTTAAGTCCAGCAGAAGTTTACTTGGCATATCAATCCGCATTTTTGTTCCACCTGCTGATATTGCCTGACCATTTTCCTGAAGGAATATAAGTGTACTTTCCGATTCTTTTTCCCATGCTTCAAAGAAACTTTTGTTCACATCCGTTTCAAGAGACAGCTCCCTCTCATGAAGTAAAAATTCCTCAACCAACTGCAGCTGGTTGTAGTATCCACTCACTTGAAGATCATAGGTCTGCTGTATCTGTTCAACAACAGCTCCCATACTGCTTTTTCCATTTTCGCTGATATACTTGCTAGACTCGCTTACCAGATACTTTGTTCCTGCTAAACTTAAAAGAATAATAAGTAGTATAAGCAACAGCCTTGTTATTTTTTTTCTTTTATTTACCGTTTGTTCTATCCCCACTTTTACTGTTCAACCTCTATATAGTCTTCCGGTGCTGACGGCTGCTGTCCTTTTGACATTGCTTCGATCCATGCACTTGATAATGTTGTATCTTTAAGCTGCTCAATCTCACATTTCGGATTTATTTTTTTCAAAACAGACATTGTGGTGTCTGTAAGAAGAATAGAGTATTCCTTTTCTTTGTCTATTTTCTTATCATTAACTGTCAAGTCCTTTAACGAAAATCCACTTTCCGCTTGATTGACGATCATTTTCATACCGGATGCAATTGGTAATTCGTATTTATTGGTTACATAAAAATTCTCATCAGCTTCGGCGAGATAATTTTCTACGAGTTCACAAACCTGTTTACCATTAATTTTTGTAAAATATAATGCTGTATCTGAACTCTTCGCTGTCATCATGCCAACCCGGCTATTGGTGCATTCTCCTTTGTACATAGAAGAAGTGAAATAATAATATGGTGCCAGAGCCAGCTGTGCATCATTTTCTTCTCTGATCATAGTTAAAATGGAAGATGCTGCATCACGGCCATTTCTATCGTTCAGTGAAATGGAATATTCATTTTCAAAATTCACGATTGCTTTTTCTTCTGGATCTTTACGATTCATTACACTGCGAAAAGTAGCATAAGCCTGTGTTTCATCCATTTCCCCTGACAGTAATCCGTGAACAGCCTCAAGACTTGCATCAAATGATTTTTGGGCGGAATATCGGATATAAACAGCATTATTATTAATTTCATCTTCCAGTCCAGGCACATCCTGCATCATGGTTGGAACATCTGTATTCAATGAAATAACACCGCTTCCATCCGCAATCAGCTTTTGCCCCTCTTCTGAAATCATACAATCCAGCACATCCAGCGCAGTATCCAGTTTCTCCCGGTCTTTTTCCAGGTTTTTGTTAAATGCAATGTTTAAGGACGGAGTCATGTACACATAGGATTCATCCGCTGTCTGTGAAAAGTAAGGAATACGGATCAGCTCCGCATCCATCTGTTTCTGTAGCTGCTGCATAACCGTCGGATGTCCATGAAACATTGCTGATTTTCCCTCGACAAACATCTGGATTCCTGTATCGACGTCAATATTGATATCTTCTTTACCAAAGTGCGAATCCTTAAGAAACTGACTGGTTTCTGAAAAAATACGTTTCCATAATGTATCATCAAACTTCACTTCATCAGCTGCAGTCTCTGCACCGTTTCGCCATTCAATACCATCCAGGCTTGTAAACTCACCGATTGCCGCCGCCTGGATGATTTCATTATTAGACCAGTCTTCCCCAAGATCCATGGAATACGGTTTTATGCCATTATCATAAAACTGCTGACAAGCCTGTACATATTCCTCATAATTTTTTGGAATCTTAATTCCATACTGATCAAACAGTGTTTTGTTGGCAATGATCGTCTGCGGAATACCACAGATTGGCAGCCACTGGATTTCATCCTCCGCATTCTTATAATATTGCACCGCATAGGAATAATACTTGGAAACAACATCATAAGAAGCAAAATCCATAAGATAAGGCTGTAAGTCCTGTGCATCTGTTCCAGAAAATCGACGTACTGTTATGATATCCGGTAATTCATCATGTTCTTTAAAATAACTGTATAAATCGGTATCATTGTTACCAATAATAAATTCAATATCCTGATCTGGGAACTGTTCATGGACATAGGGTGCAATATTTTTCATCAAACGATTTTCCCACAGATAAACGGTAAGATGATCATCGTTTTTAGATACTTCTTTCTTTGACTGTCCACATCCAGACAAGACAGCAGTTGCTACAAGCACACCTGACACCACTGCTGTCAGACAACGTTTTGCCTTTTTCATACTTTTATTTTCCTCATTCTTTCCTGATAAAATCATTATTGTTACGTCTGTGAAATAACTCCGTAAAAAAGCACTGTCAAACAGACAGTGCACCTCATTTTATGCAACTGGCTGCCATTTTACAGGCCCTGTAGCTTTGCGTCCCAGACTTTCATCTGGTTTGCCGATTTCCTTATTTAAATTATAGTTTGTTAACTTATGCCGCAAAAACTGATTTTATTATACTCTAGCGCTCCCCTATGCACAAGAAAAACATTACCGTTTTAACTTCAACATTATCCTGATCCGGCTGGCCGGTGCATCCGGAGTCGCCGCCATCACAATCCTTTTGTACGGGCAGTTTCTGTTCAACGCTTTTTATATGGGACTTTCTATCAGGGTCAGTCCTGTAATTGGTTTCCAGTACGGTGTACAGCAGAGAGATCGTCTCAGAAATACATATAATATTATTATGAGATTTACCTTCCTTTCATCCATTGTTATGGTGATCTTATCTGTCCTTGGTTCCGGACCCATTGTATCCGTATTCACCAAAGATCCGGAAACCTTTCAGCTCGCATCAACCGGTTTTCGTATTTTTGCGGTCACTCTTTTTCCTGGTCATCTGTCTTGTGTCATTTCCTTATTTTCTGGGAATCACAGGTGTCTGGCTCGCCGTTCCGGCAGCAGAAATACTGACCCGGATCCTATCCGGCTATATGCACTGGAAGTATTTTTTCAAAAAAGACAATCGGATTTACTTTTAATAAAGATGCCTGCCTCTGGTTTTCCCAAAGACAGGCACCTTATTAATTATCACACTAATAACACTTTACATCTCTTTTTATAAAAGGCAATTCCATATTTTATGATATTTTCCATACCATCCTCAAGAAGTATGGCATCATAATGTTTTTCTCTGATCTGCTCAACCGCCTTGTGGCAGGATAAATCAAATGCTGCACCTTCTGCATATTTTATCTCTATAATAATTCCTGTCCGGCTTTCCGGAATCTCAATAAGGATGTCACTGTAGCCTTCTCCAGATTCTGCATTGGATTTTATCAGCCAGTTTTCTTTATATCTGAGAAGCCCCTGAAGTATCCCGTGATAAAAATTCTCCTTTTTCTCTCTGCCGGATATATCACGAATACTGATTGTATGCCAGAGATATTCATTCAGAAGTTCTTCGATTTTTGCAGCATTTTTCTGAGGAAATGCCTGACAGAAAGTTTCCAGGGTTCCTGTATCATTTCTGGAAGTCTGCCGAAACCATTCCCGGATCTGAGTTATAAATAATTCCCGAATTTCCCTGTTAGGAATCGCCAAACGATATTTTCTTCCGTCTACACGGCCTCTCTGAGTCAGATAACCTGTAGTAAACAGTACACTCCATAAGTTTTCCACCGACTGATCCAGTTCACTGTAGGTCAGTTCCTGATGTATTTCTTTTATGATTTCATTTCCTGCAATCAGATTTTCAATCTCATTCTTTGTAACGCTGTCTGCTTTGTTAAGCAGACGATGCACAATTGCATTACCACTGGTATTTGACCAGTAATTTTGCGGATATGCCTCATCATCTGCCCGAAGATCATCACAGAAATTAATTGCATCCCAGGGGCAATAGACATCTGTCTTTCCAAATCGATATCCATCATACCATTCTTTCATCGTTTCATAGTGTTCTTCCAGCTCATAATATGACAGCATTTCCCTGACTTCTTTGTCTGTGAAACCAAAGTACTCATCAAACTGTGCATTTGTAATCGTAAGGGTTTTCAGATTATTCAATCCTGTAAAAATACTCTCTTTTGAAATTCTGAGACATCCTGTCAGCACCGCAAAGTACAGACTTGAATTTGTTTTTAAAACATTTCCAAATACTATACGAAGAAGAGATACCATCTGGTCATAGTATCCATATTGAAAGGCTTTATCCAGTGGAACATCATATTCATCAATAAGAAGAATCACACCTTTACCATAATGCCGGCAAAGCAGATCGGACAGAATCTTCAGGCTTGCACCTAATGTATCATTCGACATGATAAAAAGGCCACTTTCGCCCTTCCCTACTTCTATAAGCTGGCGGTATATCTCTTTATCCTCAGCAGACAACCTGCTGCTGTCAAGAAGGAAACGGAAACGTAAGGCTTCCTGCCCTATGATCCATTTCATTGCCGCCAGTGCTTCCTGAAAATTCTGTCCCTCTACTCCTTTGAGACTAACAGAAATCACAGGAAACTGACCCATGTATTCCTGACACAGTTCTTTTTCTTCTGAGATTTTTAATCCATCAAACAACGTCTTATCACAGCCAATTTCAAAAAACGTCTGCATCATGGACATATTCAGACTTTTTCCAAATCGTCTCGGCCTGGTAAACAGATTAACTTCGGCCCAATTATTCAGAAGATTCATTAACAGATCTGTTTTATCTATATAGTAAAAGTTCTGCCTGATCAACTTACTGAAAGAATCAACTCCTACCGGCAGTTTCTTTTTATAACTCACCTGTTTATACACCTCCCGAAATCAACTTTTTTGTATATTCAGTTTAACATGACGCTGTAAGCAGTGCAAGTTCTGGATCGTGTTGTTTCGGTTATATTCACTGGAACTATTTTATCAGATAATTTTTTCCAACCTGTACATGTCATTTCGTCTGCTTTTTAATAATGGGAGTTCTTCTCGTACCTGTGCTTCATAATCCAGATCCAGCTCTGCGGTGAGAACTCCCTCCTTCTCATCCAACATACCAATCACAGTTCCCCATGGATCTGTAATAATCGAGTGCCCCCAGGACTTATAATCCGCCGCTACATCTCTCATCGGGGCACAGCCAACCATATATATCTGATTATCGAGTGCACGGGCACGGAATGAAAGTTCCCAGTGTGCCGGTCCTG
>NZ_JBBMEI010000046.1:0-24909 GCF_040096655.1 Blautia intestinihominis
GCCTTTGCCCGGGTGACTGTCGATCTTTAATCCGTATTCCCGTCCGAAGTTAAGCTGGATCCGGTCATTTACATTTGCTACGCCGATTTTTTTGCGGTCTTTGTGCGGGTTCAGATCAGTCCGGGTCATCTCGAATCCTTTTCCGTTATCCTGAAGTTCCAGGATCATATGTCCGTCTTCCTCCCAGCAGGTAATATGGATCTTCATGACAGAACCATCATCGGAAGAACCATGCATCACGGAATTTTCGGCGAGCGGCTGCAGGATCAGCTTGGGAACGAGGCAGGAGAGCAGCTCTTCATCCTCCATATGGAAAGAATATTCGAAACTTCCTGCATACCGGATGCGGAGAATGGCAAAATAATTTTCCAGATTTTCCAGCTCTTCCTTCACGGTGATATATTCATTCTTATTTGTGAGCGTGTTCTGAAGAAGGCTGCTGAGTGCCTGGATTCCGTCGCTGACGATCTGATCATTGTGCATGGCTGCCACAAAGCGCAGACTGTTTAAGGTGTTAAAAAGAAAATGAGGATTGAGCTGATACTGGAGCATCTGAAGCTCCAGTTCTCTCTTTTTCTTTTCCTGTTCTTTTTGCTGTTCGAGCAGATTCTGGATGGTATCTGCCATGTGGTTCATGCTGCCGGACAGGTCCGAAAGTTCATCTTTGTGGTTATCCTGAATACGGACGTTCAGGTTTCCGTGGGATAATTCTTTACAGAAATCCAGCATGCTTCTGATCGGGGATGTGATTCCCGGATATACCATTGCGACGATCCCAATGCACATGAGGACCAGGATCACCGCCACGATCAGGATCCGGCGAAGCATGGTATAAACTTCGGAATTGATATAATGATAAGGCATGGTGTACACAAAAAGCTGGTTGAGATTTTTGTTGAAAATGTAAGTGACCAGCTGTTCTTCGCCATCTTTGTGGATGCTGAAGGAATCGGTCCTGGAAGGAAGCTTCTGCTGGATATTTTTGAGGAATTCGCTGTCAACCTTTTTGCCGAGTGCGATATTTCTGTCCCAGGACGAAAGAACCGAACCGTCCATGTTCATATACATAATATTAGAAGAATCTGCCAGCCCTACCGGTTCGAGCACGGTCTTGGAAAAAATCTTCTCATCGATGGAGATCAGGGTGTAACCGATCACACGGCTTTCGCTGTACTGCTCATAGATCCTTCTTCCAAGGACCAGGATATCTCTGTCGCGGTAGGTGTGCACATATGCCCATACATCCTGATTTTCCTGGCGCAGCCGATCAAGGAGCATATCCACATCATCCTGATAGAAACCGTCATAGCCAAGGTCATAAAAAATATTTCCGTCGGTATCATATACCGTGATATTTTTGGCCTGTGCCGGATAGATGATCTTGGTACGGATCATGCTCTGGATCTCATTGATCGCCTGATTTTTCTCTATATCTGACATATCTTTGTTCAGAAGCCCGTCCTTGATCTCTTCGCTGATGCAGATAGAGCCGCACAGATACTGATATTTTTCGATCTCACTTACCATATTCAGATTGATCATCGATAAAGTCTGGGAAATGGAAGCAGAAAGTTTTTCCCGAAGTGCTACGGAAAAGATATGAAAGGAATAGCCGCTGATCCCTGCCAATGGTATAATGGATATCAGCAAAAGGGCAATGACAAGTCTTGTTTTGATACTGAATTTACGAAATCCCTGATAACGTTGTTTTTTATTCATTTTTCCCCCACCTTTTTATCCATTATACTAAAAAAAGTCAGGATAATCCATCCAAAACACAAATAGAAAAAGATTGTACATATTTATCACAAGAAAATCCATATCGTATAATTTTTATAAGAGAAAGTTCCATAAGCAGGGATGTTTTGTTAATTTACTACAAAAATATTTTGCCGTATACTGTCATCATAAGGCGAACGTAAAAAAAGCCAGCATGAAGGAGGAAACAAACATATGAAGAAAAGATTTGCAGCTTCTGCTATGATCCTTGCGATGAGCGCGGCTACCGTACTCTCACCGCTCACTGCATTTGCAGACGCAGAAGAACAGGAACTGAACATCGCGATCTTCCAGGGTGGATATGGAGATGCTTACTGGAATCAGATGGTAGAACTTTTTGAGGAAAGCCATGAGGGCGTAAAAGTAAACATGACCATCAGCCCTACCATCGGTGATATCATCCGTCCGCAGATCGTTGCCGGAAATGTACCGGATTTTATCTGTCTGAATGATGGCGGTGAGGACGGCGTGATCCTTTCTCTGATCAAAGAACATGCACTTCTGAACCTGAACGATGTTTTTGATGGCGAAAACTATGCAGGAACCGGTACACTCCGTGATGATATCACAGATGGAATCCTTGCAAGCAGCAAATGTGCCCCATATGGAGATGGTGATATCTATCTCGCACCGTTCAACAGCGGTCCGCAGGGCCTGATCTACAACAAGACATTCTTTGATGAAAACAATCTGGAAGTTCCGAAGACCTGGGATGAGTTCTTTGCCCTTGGCGATACAGTCAAAGACATCGACGGACGTTCTCTCTTCACTTATCAGGGAATCTATCCGGGATACATGGAAGAAATGCTCTGGCCGGCAATCGCAAATGAGTGCGGCGAAGAAGCCCTCACAAAGATCGCAAATTATGAAGAAGGTTCTTTCAATAACGAAGGCGTGCTGAAAGCCCTCACCCATATCAAAGAGATCGCAGATAAGGGATATCTTCTGGAAGGTACGGTAGGTATGAACCATACAGAATCCCAGACAGAGATGATGCTTGGAAAAGCTGCTTTCATCACAAACGGAACCTGGATGGAAAATGAGATGCAGGATGCTCCGAGAGAAGACAGATTTGAGTTTGCCATGGCTCCGATCCCGACAGAGAATGCAGACGATGTCCACTATGTATTCGACAGCTGTGAGCAGTTTTCCATTCCGGCAGCTGCAAAGAATCAGGAACTCGCAAAAGAATTCCTTCGTTTCCTGTACAGCGATGAATCTGTATCTGCATTTGCAGAAGCTTCCGGTGCCCTTTATGCAACAAAGAGTGCCCGTGAAGTAGCAAAAGACAAACTTTCTACAGCAATCTACAATATGTATGGAATCTATGATGAAGCAAATGCATCTTCTCTGATCATGAGCTTCTCAGCAGTTCCGGCTGACTGTAAGATCAATCCAAAAGATGAGATCTTCAACCCGATCACTTCTGTTATGAACGACGAAATGACAGTAGAAGAGTGGGCACAGAACGTAGAAGACGCTTTTGCACAGATTCGTGCAGATCAGGAAGCTGCCAAATAAATATCTTTGTCATCTACAGGACGGACGTTGTCCGATTAAGCGAAAAGGCTGCTGCACAATGTATGCGGCAGCCTTTTTTTACCCCAAAATGATTTGAAATCTGAAAAAAGGAGTGACCAGACGTGGTAAAAAAGCCCAAATTATTCATAGCTTTGTGTACGCTTCCCGCGCTGATTCTTACGGTCGTTTTTATGATCGTACCGATGCTGAATGCCATCTACCTGTCGTTTACCAGTTCCACTGCGCTCAGTGTTGGATTCAACAGTAAATTTGTATTTCTGGATAATTATATTTATATGTTCAAAGACAAGGACTTTGTGCAGGCACTTTTTAATACATTTAAACTGATGCTTGTGATCCCGGCTCTGACGATCTTTCTGAGCCTGGTATTTGCTTTTATCCTTACACAGGGAGAACTCCGGGAGAAATCTTTTTATCGTACGGTATTCTTTTTCCCGAGTGTTGTCTCTATGACGGTTGTCGGGATCGTATGGTCTTTTGTATTTAATCCGACAAGAGGGATCCTCAATCATATGCTGGATCTGTTTAACCTTTCTTCCTGGAAGCATGCCTGGCTGGGAGAGGGAAAAACAGCGCTCTGGTGTATCGGTGCCGCACTGGTATGGCAGGCGATCGGTTATTATATGGTAATGCATGTGGCTTCGATCGACGGGATCTCTCAGGAAATCTATGAAGCTGCCTCGATCGACGGAGCGACCGGAGTCCAGAAGTTTTTCAGGATCACGATCCCGCTTCTCCGCAGGTCCATCGGAACAACTTATATCCTTGCTCTATCAGGAACGATCAATCTGAGTTTTACCCTGTCCAATGTTATGACAGGAGGAGGACCGAACGGTGCTTCCAGTGTCCTTCTGCAGTATATGTACACGCAGGGTATGCGGAATGCAAACTTTGGCTATGCGATGGCGATCGCCATGTTTACGCTTCTGCTTGCGATCGTGCTTGCGATGATTTCACGAAAACTGTCAGCCGAGAAAGAATAGGAGGGAGACTGATGAAAACTGTAAGAACCTGGTGTATCAGGATCCTGATGATTCTGTTTACGATTATTTTTCTTTATCCGCTTTTCTGGAACCTGATGTCTGCGTTCAAGACGAATGCGGAATATCTGACAGATCCTTATGCGCTGCCGGTATCATTGAACCTGGATAATTTTGTAGCTGCATGGCAGAAGGCAAATATTGCGGCATATTTTGGAAATTCTGTGTTTGTAACGGTGCTGTCTACGGCATTGCTTCTGCTGTTTGTCATACCGATTTCTTATGTACTGGCAAGATACCGCTTTGCCGGGAGCAAACTGATCTCAACGATCTATATGGCATGTATTTTCCTCCAGGCAACGTATATCATGATCCCGCTGTTCCTGGAATTACAGGCGATCAACGGACTGAATAATCTGCCGGTACTCTGCCTGGTCTATGCGGTCATGCAGTTTCCGTTCTGCATCTTTACTCTGCAGGGCTTTATGTCTGCTGTGCCAAAAGACTATGAAGAATCTGCCCGGATCGATGGTGCCACAAACCTTCAGCTTCTTCTGAAAGTTATGGTCCCGCTTGCAAAACCGGGAATTGCAACGATCACAATGTTGAGCGCGATGGGCTTCTGGAATGAATATCCGCTGGCACTGGTTCTTCTGACCGATGATGCCAAAAAGACCCTTCCGATCGGAATGGCAAATCTGTTTGAAGTACAGAAGTATGCGACAGACTGGGGTGCACTGTTTGCGGGACTTGTGATCATTATGATCCCGACCATGATCATTTATCTGATCGGACAGAGATATCTGCTGCAGGGAATCGGTGCAGGCGGTCTGAAAGGGTGAATTGGATTTTTTTTGAAGAAGGAGAAGAGATATGCCGACAGATCAGGAATTGATTAAGATTGTTCCGTCGAAGCGTCAGCTTAAGTATCAGGAAACGGAATTTTATGCATTTTTTCACTTTGGGATGAATACGTACACGAACCGGGAATGGGGAGACGGTACGGAAGATCCCGGGATTTTTGATCCGCAGGAATTTGATGCCGGTCAATGGGTATCGGCAGTGAAAGCGGCAGGAATGAAAGGCGTGATCCTTACCTGCAAGCATCATGACGGATTTTGTCTGTGGTCGACGAAATATACGCAGCACAGTGTCGCTTCCAGTCCATGGAGGGATGGGGTAGGGGATGTAGTGCGGGAAGTTTCGGATACCTGCCGCCGTTATGGATTGAAGTTTGGGATCTATCTTTCTCCGTGGGATCGGAATCAGCCATGTTATGGAAGTGGGAAGGAATATGACGATTATTATATTGCACAGTTGACAGAACTGCTGACCGGGTATGGGGAGATCTTCAGTGTCTGGCTGGACGGGGCCTGTGGGGAAGGTCCGAATGGAAAGAAGCAGGTTTATGACTGGGAGAGATATTATGCATGTGTACGGAACTATCAGCCAGATGCCTGCATCTGCGTCTGCGGACCGGATATCCGATGGTGCGGAAATGAAGCCGGCGATGTAAGAAACTCAGAGTGGAGTGTAGTTCCTGCACGGACGGCCCTGACAGAAAGTGTGCAGGAAAGAAGCCAGCAGTCGGACGATGAAGAATTCCGCCAGAGGAAGATCACCAGTGATATGGAAGACCTTGGAAGCCGTGCCGCTCTTGAGGGCGAACGTGACCTGATCTGGTATCCGGCAGAAGTAAATACCTCGATCCGGCCGGGATGGTTTTATCATCCGGAAGAGGATGACCAGGTAAAAAGCCTGGAAGAACTGGTCCATATCTATCTGGGGTCTGTTGGTGGAAATGCAACGTTTCTTCTGAATATCCCGCCGATGCCGAACGGGCTTCTGCATGAGAATGATGTGGAGCGCCTGAGGGAACTGGGAGAATGGCAGCAGAGAAGCTTTTCCCGTAATCTGCTGGAAGAATCCCACAGGCCGGTGGAACTTGTCTTCGCACTGGATGAAGCAGAAGATGCCGGGTATCTGGTCTTAAAAGAAGAGATCCGGCACAGTCAGAGAGTAGAGGCTTTTGAAGTATTTGTAAGGGATCAGGGAGAGTGGGAGAAAGTCTATACCGGAACCGTGATCGGCTACAAAAAAATCATCCCGCTTTTTAAAGAAAACGTGAGAGAGATCAGGATCGTACTGAACGATTACAGAGTTCTGCCACAGATTTCCTTTGTTGGAGTGTATCCTGGGAAGAAATGATGAATTGTGATACAGAAAGTTATGTCAGATGCATCTGGAGAGAATCTGGAAATTGATCTGATATGTATATAGCTGTATGAAAGTCATCCAAAAGGGATTGAAAATTACCCTGATATGCATATGGCAGAATTTAAACCATCCAAATTACAGGCAAACATTGACTTGATTACAAGAAATAAAGTATAGAGCCAACCAAAAAAGAGAAAACAGATGACCAAAATTCTACAAAGACAAAAATAAACCATCCAGGAGCACTGCAAATGGATGGTTTATTTTATGGAAAACAGAAAACAAGTCACTTAAGAAGTTTGAAATGGATGACTTGAATTTTCGAAAGTTGTGAAAGGTCCCATTGTCGTCCATAGAACAGATGACCTGAATTCTATTAAATGAGAAATGGGTCGGCAGAGGATGGCATGTTTACCATTTCTGGGCATGCTTCTCAATAAAATCCAGAATGGCATACAGCCCTATCGCAATGATACACAGGATCACGATGGACATCAGCACCCATGTCAGTTTGAAAGTCTGGGAGCCGTAGATGATCAGGTAGCCAAGTCCCTGGC
Organism: Blautia intestinihominis; assembly: GCF_040096655.1. NCBI lineage: Bacteria > Bacillati > Bacillota > Clostridia > Lachnospirales > Lachnospiraceae > Blautia > Blautia intestinihominis. The sequence goes on from NZ_JBBMEI010000046.1 coordinate 7,076, forward strand.
GGGCGCCGATGAATTCTCCGATGATCACGCCGACAAGGCACAATCCAATATTGACTTTCATCACACTTAAGATGAGGGGCACAGAAGACGGAAGGACGATCTTTGTCAGTTCGTCTTTTTTTGTGCCTCCGAGGGTGCGGATGAGCTTGAGTTTTTCCGGGTCAGCTTCGCGGAAGCCAGTGTAGAGATTGATGACTGAGCCAAAGATCGCCACAGACATTCCGGCAACGATGATCGTCCGGACATTGGCACCGAGCCAGACGATCAGAAGCGGGGCGAGGGCGGATTTTGGCAGGCTGTTTAGGACGACGAGGTAAGGCTCCAGGATCCGCGAAAGCTTCGGACAGCACCACAGAAGAACCGCTGTGCCGATTCCAAGAAAAACAGTAAAAGCAAAGCTGACCAGAGTCTCCATCAGCGTGATGCCAATGTGTGTAAAAAGAGACTGATCCTGCACCATCCGAAGAAACGTCTGCCAGATCTCAGAAGGACTGCTGAAGATAAAAGAGTCGATCCAGCCCCGTCTGGCAGACACTTCCCACAAAAGCAGAAAGCCCAGGAACAAAAAGATCCTGGACACATGGATCAGATATTTTTCACGCCGGACACGAAAGAGATACTGTTTCTGTGCAGGGGAAAGGTCAGGCATACTGGTTCAGCTCCTTCCAGATAAGATTGAAATAAGACTTAAATTCCGGTGCACCGCGCGCGGCAAGCGGTGTCCGCTCATCCAGTGACAGCCGGATCGGAACAATGCGCGCGATATGGGCAGGGCGTGCAGAAAGGATGATCACGCGGTCTGCCATGCTGATTGCCTCGGAAATATCATGCGTGACAAGGATCGCTGTTTTGCGCTCTTTTTTGAGGATACGGCCGATGTCATCGCTGACATTTAACCGTGTCTGATAATCCAGCGCGGAAAAAGGTTCGTCAAGCAAAAGAAGCTCCGGTTTCAGGGCGAGTGTGCGGATGAGAGCTGCGCGCTGGCGCATGCCGCCGGATAACTGCGAAGGACGGGCTGTGCGGAATTTGTCGAGCCCGTAGGTATCAAGCATTTCTTCGATATAGGCAAGTTTTTCGGGCGTTTTTTCCCTGCGAATCTCGAGACCGAGGAGGACATTTCGATAGATATTTCTCCACTCCAGAAGATGATCTTTCTGGAGCATATATCCGATGCGCGGGTCGCCGGGGGACGGAGGGATGCCGTTCATAAGGATCGTGCCTTCCTCTGCCGGGAACATGCCGCAGATCAGGTTCAGAAGCGTGGATTTCCCACAGCCGGATGGACCGACAACAGCAAGGAATTCACCGGGTATCAGGTCAAACGATATATTTGAAAGGGCTTTCGTCTCTCCGGATACGGTATGGTAAGAAAGAGAAACATTTCTGATCTCCAGAAGGGGTTTCATACAAAATACCTCAAAAGAGAATCTATATTTTAAGATATGCGAGAGAGGGCATCTGTGTTATGATAGGAAAAAGGATTCCGTCGATAGCCTGATACAGGGGATCCACATAGAAATCTTACAAGAGGAATACTATCATGAACAAACGAAACTATCAGAAAGAACTTGATAAACTTATCAATAATATAAAAAAAGAAGGCAGAGTCCCGCGGCTTTTTCTCCACAGCTGCTGTGCGCCGTGCAGCAGTTACGTGCTGGAATATTTATCCCAGTATTTTGAGATCACTGTGTTTTTTTACAATCCCAATATTTCATTAGAGGAAGAATATCGCAAACGAGTCGCAGAGATCCGCCGTCTGGTAGCTGAAATGCCGTTCACACACCCGGTCCACATCGAAGAGGGCGCCTACGATCCGCAGGTCTTTTATGAAATGGCAAAAGGCATGGAAAAAGTTCCGGAGGGCGGTGAACGCTGTTTCAAATGCTACCGTCTCCGCATGGAAGAAGCCGCAAAATTTGCCGAAGAAGGCGGCTACGACTACTTCACAACAACCCTTTCAATAAGCCCTCTCAAAAATGCAGAAAAGATCAACGAGATCGGAGAAGAACTGGCAGAAATCTATAAAGTACCCCACCTTCCATCCGATTTCAAGAAGAAAAACGGCTACAAGCGCTCGATCGAACTGTCTCACGAATACGATCTTTACCGGCAGAATTACTGCGGCTGCGTATTCTCAAAGCGTGAACAGGAAGAAAAATTGAAGCAAAAACAAATTTCAGAGGGTTCTGCTCTTTGATTTTCCACTGGAATGTGGTAAACTGATAACAAATTATGCGTTGTCAGGACTCGTTGAAGAACCGGCAGCAGCAAAATCACCGTACAATAAGGAGGACATTATGGCACAGTTATGGGGAGGACGTTTCACGAAGGAAACGGACAAACTGGTATACAACTTTAATGCATCTATTTCATTTGACCAGAAATTTTATAAACAGGACATCCGCGGAAGCAAAGCACATGTCAGAATGCTTGCAAAACAGGGAATCCTGACAGAAGAAGAGAGAGACCAGATTCTTGAAGGACTGGATGGCATCCTTGCAGACGTAGAATCCGGCAAGCTGGAGATCACATCCGAATATGAAGACATCCACAGCTTTGTAGAGGCAAATCTGATCGACCGTATCGGAGATCCTGGCAAGAAGCTTCACACAGGAAGAAGCCGTAACGACCAGGTTGCCCTTGACATGAAACTTTATGTCCGCGACGAGATCGAAGAGATCGACGCAGAACTCAAGAAACTTCTGGAAGCACTTCAGACCATTATGGAAAACAATGTGCACACTTACATGCCTGGATTCACACATCTTCAGAAAGCACAGCCTGTTACCCTGGCACACCATGTAGGTGCATATTTCGAGATGTTCCGCAGAGACAGAAGCCGTATGGCAGACATCCGCAAGCGTATGAACACCTGTCCGCTCGGTGCAGGCGCACTTGCAGGAACCACCTACCCGCTGGACAGATTTTATACCGCAGAGCTGCTTGGCTTTGATGAGCCGACAAGAAACAGCATGGATTCCGTATCTGACAGGGATTACGTGATCGAGCTTCTTTCTGCTATCTCCACTGTCATGATGCATCTGAGCCGTTTCTGCGAGGAGATCATCCTCTGGAACTCCAACGAGTACCGTTTCGTTGAGATTGACGATGCCTACAGCACAGGAAGCAGCATCATGCCGCAGAAGAAGAATCCGGATATCGCAGAGCTTGTAAGAGGAAAAACAGGCCGTGTCTATGGTGCGCTGACTTCCATCCTTACAACCATGAAAGGCATTCCGCTCGCCTACAACAAAGACATGCAGGAAGACAAGGAACTGACCTTTGACGCGATCGACACAGTAAAAGGCTGTATCGCTCTGTTCACAGGCATGGTTTCCACTATGGAATTCCGCAAGGATGTTATGGAAGCAAGTGCAAAGAACGGCTTTACCAATGCGACAGATGCCGCCGACTATCTCGTAAACCACGGGGTACCGTTCCGTGATGCACATGGTATCGTAGGCCGTCTTGTCCTGACCTGTATCGACAAAGGAATCTCTCTGGATGAGCTTTCACTTGAAGAGTACAAAGAGATTTCTCCGGTCTTCGAGCAGGACATCTATGAAGCAATCAGCATGAAGACCTGCGTAGAAAAACGTGAGACTTACGGTGCACCTGGCCCGAAGGTCATGGAGCAGATCATCGCATTAAATCGCGAATATTTAAAAAATAATTAAAAAACCTCTTGCATTTTTATACAAAGTGGTATAGTATGTACAAAGAAAACAGATGTGTGCCACACAAAGACACATAAGAATAAATGAGTGAGGAGAAAATGTTATTATGAGCGAAAAACTGAGAGTCGGCATTTTAGGTGCTACTGGTATGGTAGGACAGAGATTTATCTCCCTTCTGGAGAATCATCCGTGGTTTGAGGTTGTTACCCTTGCTGCAAGCCCGAGAAGCGCAGGCAAGACCTACGAAGAAGCAGTAGGCGGAAGATGGAAAATGGACACTCCGATGCCGGAAGCAGTAAAGAAGATCGTTGTCATGAACGTAAACGAAGTAGAAAAAGTTGCTTCTACTGTAGATTTCGTATTTTCAGCAGTTGACATGTCCAAGGACGAGATCAAAGCGATCGAAGAAGAATACGCAAAGACAGAGACTCCTGTTGTATCCAACAACAGCGCACATCGCTGGACACCGGATGTACCAATGGTAGTGCCGGAGATCAACCCGGAACACTTCGATGTTATCAAATATCAGCAGAAACGTCTTGGAACAACAAGAGGATTCATCGCTGTTAAACCAAACTGCTCCATCCAGAGCTACGCACCGGTACTTACTGCATGGAAAGAATTCGAGCCATATGAAGTAGTTGCTACTACATACCAGGCAATCTCCGGAGCAGGAAAAACCTTCAAAGACTGGCCGGAAATGGAACACAACATCATTCCATACATCGGTGGAGAAGAAGAGAAGAGCGAGAAAGAGCCGCTGAGACTGTGGGGCAAGATCGAAGACGGTGTGATCGTACCGGCTACAGAGCCAGTCATCACCTGCCAGTGCCTGCGTGTTCCGGTACTGAACGGACATACAGCAGCAGTATTCGTTAAATTCCGCAAGAAACCTACCAAAGAGCAGCTGATCGAAGCCCTGAGAAACTTCAAGGGACTTCCACAGGAACTGGAACTTCCGAGCGCACCGAAGCACTTCATCCAGTACCTCGAAGAAGACAACCGTCCGCAGGTAAGCGAGGATGTCAACTACGAAAACGGAATGGGCGTATCTATCGGACGTCTCCGTGAGGACAAAGTTTACGATTACAAATTCGTAGGACTTTCCCACAACACCGTAAGAGGAGCTGCCGGCGGAGCTGTACTTTGTGCAGAGACACTCAAGGCAAAAGGATATATCACAAAGAAATAAATCCAAACATAAAAAACAGGAGAACCGTTCTGTCAGAAAGAAATCTGGCAGGGCGGTTTTTTTGCGGTGGAGAATCTGGAGGATTTGTGTTATGATAAAGTCTAAGACTGAAAAATGATTTTTCATAAAAACATATAATATAGAAGGGAGTATCAGACAAAATGGAAAAGGTGTATCTGACAAAACTTGCACCAAACTGTGGTTGTGCTGCCAAGGTAGGACCGGGCACGCTTGCGGGAGTGCTCTGCAAACTGCCGCAATTTCATGATGAACATCTTCTTGTGGGAACAGAAACCTCAGATGATGCGGCTGTCTACAAGATCTCAGACGAACTGGCAATGATCCAGACTCTGGATTTCTTTACGCCGGTGGCAGATGATCCTTATGATTTCGGACAGATCGCAGCGGCGAATGCCCTGAGTGATGTCTACGCGATGGGCGGTGAGCCAAAGACCGCACTGAATATCGTAGCTTTTCCGAAGGAGATGGATACTGAGATCCTGGGCGAGATCCTTAAGGGAGGCGCGGACAAAGTGCTGGAAGCAGGCGCAGTCCTTGCAGGCGGTCATACGATCCAGGATGACACACCGAAATATGGTTTAAGTGTGACAGGCTTCGTCCATCCGGCGAAATTCTGGAAAAATTACGGGGCGCAGACCGGCGATAAGCTGATCCTTACCAAACCTCTTGGAACGGGGATCGTCAATACCGCAATCAAAGCGGACCTTGTATCGGAGGAAGCACGTGAGGCAGCTCTCAGATCCATGAAGACACTGAACAAATACGCAGCAGAGATCCTGAAGAAGTATACGGTCCATGCGTGTACGGATGTCACGGGCTTCGGTCTTGGCGGTCATGGAACCGAGATGGCAGAGGGCAGCCAGAAGACACTGGTGATCGACACGAAATCCCTGCCGATCCTTCCGGATGTAGAGGAATATGCATCTATGGGCCTCATTCCTGGCGGCGCATACCGCAACCGTGAATTCGCGGGCAAAGCAGGATATGAGAGCAGCGCAGAGCTCTGGAGAGAGGATCTTGTGTTTGACCCACAGACATCCGGAGGACTTCTGGCAGCAGTTCCGGCAGAGGAAGCCGAGAAGCTTCTTGCCGAATTAAAAGGGCTTGATCTGCCCTGTGCAGTGATCGGTGAGGTCATTGACAGGAAAGATTACGCATTACTGATCCGATAGCTGAAAGTTATCAGTAAATGGAAAAGTTTATAGATAAAATACCGAACTTTAACCGATTTTTGTTGAGAAAAATTGTTCAAAATGCTATAATAAGTGAACACAATATGCGGAGGACACATTGAAGTACAAATACAATGTGTTCAGGGAAAGGGAGGTATTTTTTATGAATCACGAGGATGTACAGAAATTATCAAATGCAGCAAACGCGAAGATCACCCTTCTTCAGAACGATTTTCTGAAGTACTTTATGCGGGCGATCATGGCAGGATTCTTCATTGTGGTTGCGATGATCTTCTCTAATGTAGTCGGTAATGTTTTTGCCGGAGCAGAGGAGCCAGCGTGGGGCAAGTTCCTGGGAGCACTGGTGTTCTCGATCGCAGTCCTTCTGATCTCCATGGTCGGAGGAGAGCTTTTTACAGGAAACAACCTGGTCATGGCGTTTGGTGTCTATGACAAGCGGGTGACTCTGGGCGATGCCGGTAAGGTATGGCTTATCAGCTACATAGGGAACTTTGTTGGATGCCTGATCCTGTCCCTGATCTTTGTATGGGCGGGCGCATCAGGAACCAAGGATTATTTTGCTGGTTTTATCGGAAACAAACTTGCGATCCCGGCAGGTCAGATGTTTTTCCGTGCAGTTCTGTGTAATTTCTTTGTATGTCTCGGAGTACTTTGCGGAATCAAATTAAAGAGTGAAGCCGCGAAGTTCCTGATGATCGTTATGTGTATCTCAGGATTCGTTGTCAGCGGATTTGAGCACTGCGTTGCAAACATGGGTATTTTTGTGACAGCAGCCTGCCTGGTACCAGGACTTTCCGTTGGCGCGATGATCAAGAGCATGGTGATCGTCACACTGGGAAATATGGTCGGTGGTGCAGTACTTCTTGCATGGCCGCTTAGAAAGATGAGTGCAGATCAATAATATGGGTAAGGCTTTATATATTGCAGAGAAACCGAGCGTCGCTCAGGAATTTGCAAAAGCATTAAAAATCAACGGACAGAGAAAAGACGGATACTTAGAATCTCAGGATTCCATAGTGACCTGGTGTGTAGGACACCTGGTCACTATGAGCTATCCCGAAAAATATGACATCAAATACAAAAGGTGGAGTTTTGATACCCTGCCTTTTTTGCCGCGCGAATTTAAATACGAGGTGATTCCGGGGGTTCAGAAACAGTTTGACATTGTGAAAGGGCTTCTGAACCGGCCGGATGTAGAGACCATCTATGTGTGTACCGACTCCGGGCGAGAGGGAGAATATATTTACCGTCTGGTCGCACAGATGGCAGGAGTGAAGGACAAGAAACAGAGACGAGTCTGGATCGATTCCCAGACGGAGGAGGAGATCCTCAGGGGGATCCGCGAAGCGAAGGACCTGTCATCCTATGACAATCTGGCGAATTCTGCCTACCTCCGCGCCAAGGAGGACTATCTCATGGGGATTAATTTTTCCAGAGTGCTCACACTGCGCTACGGAAACAGCGTTTCGAGCTACCTTAAGAGCAAATATCAGGCGATCGCGGTAGGCCGCGTTATGACCTGTGTCCTTGGCATGGTCGTGCGCAGGGAAAGAGAGATCCGCTCTTTCGTCAAGACACCATTCTACAGGGTGATCTCAGGAATCACACTGGAAGGGGAGAAATTCGACGGTGAATGGAGAGCCGTGGAGGGAAGCCGTTATTTCCAGTCTCCTTATTTATACAAGGAAAATGGTTTCAAAGAAAAGAAACACGCACAGGAACTGATCGATTTTCTGAGCACGGAGCAGCCGCTCAGATGCAGCGTTGACAAGATTGAGCGCAAGAAAGAAAACAAGAACCCGCCGCTTCTTTTTAACCTGGCGGAGCTTCAGAATGTCTGCTCCAAGCTGTTCAAGATCAGCCCGGATGAGACTCTCCGTATCACGCAGGAACTCTATGAGAAGAAACTTGTCACTTATCCGCGAACGGACGCCAGAGTGCTTTCTGCCGCAGTATCAAAGGAGATTTACAAGAATATCTCAGGACTTCGCAATTATCCTGCGATCGGAACTACCGCAGAAGAAGTCCTTCAGATGGGAAGCTACAAGACGATCGCGAAGACAAGATACGTCAATGACAAGCAGATCACAGATCACTATGCGATCATTCCGACCGGTCAGGGCTTAAATGCACTGAACAGTCTGCCGGTCACTTCACAGAGAGTCTATGAGACGATCGTGCGTCGTTTTCTGTGCATTTTCTGTCCGCCGGCAGTCTATCAGAAAGTCAGCCTGGTGACAATGATGCAGGGGGAGAAGTTTTTTTCCAGCTTCAAGGTACTTCAGGAGGAAGGATACCTTAAATATGCGACGAATTCTTTCGCCCGCAGAGGCGCAAAAGCGCAGGATACAGAAAAAAGTGACAGTGAGGATGTCTCCTGTGATGCACAGCTTCTTGCTGCATTGCATAAGCTCAAAAAGGGTGATATACTGACGGTAGATTCGCTGGATATCAAAGAAGGCGAAACTTCACCGCCGAAACGCTACAATTCCGGTTCGATGATCCTTGCAATGGAAAATGCAGGACAGCTCATCGAGGACGAGGAACTGCGTGCGCAGATCAAGGGAAGCGGGATCGGAACGAGTGCGACCAGGGCAGAGATCCTGAAGAAACTTTTTTCTATCAAATATCTTGCTCTGAACAAGAAGACACAGGTGATCACGCCGACGCTTCTCGGGGAGATGATCTTTGATGTGGTCAACTGTTCCATTCGCCAGCTTCTGAACCCGGAACTGACTGCAAGCTGGGAAAAAGGTCTGAATTATGTCGCAGAGGGCAGTATCACGCCTCAGGAATATATGGACAAACTGGAGCATTTTGTCAGGATCCGTACCGACCAGGTGGAACAGAGCAACTATCAGTATGCACTGCGGCAGTTTTTTGATGCGGCGGCGGTCAATTATCAGAAAAAACAGACAACGTCAAAACGAGGAGGAAAAGTATAAATGTTAAAGGATTTTACAATCGCAAATCTCTTGGATCTAAACGAGACGATCGCAGGTGAATTATTTGAGGGCAAAACCTATCCGTGGGAAGTCCTTCCGGAGATCGGAGCTTTTATCGTAAAGCTCGGTGAGACACTGGATCCGCAGGAATATGACTGTAAGGACGGCAACATCTGGATCGCAAAAAGCGCGAAAGTGGCACCGACTGCCTGCATCAACGGACCGGCGATCATCGGTAAGGAAGCAGAAGTGCGTCACTGTGCATTCATCCGTGGAAACGCCATCGTAGGTGAGGGTGCTGTCGTAGGAAACTCCACAGAGCTTAAGAATGCCGTATTATTCAACAAAGTACAGGTTCCGCATTACAACTATGTAGGGGATTCTGTCCTTGGATACAAATCCCATATGGGAGCCGGTTCCATCTGCTCTAACGTAAAATCCGACAAGAAGCTTGTCGTAGTCAAGGACGGCGATGAGAAGATCGAGACAGGTGTCAAGAAATTCGGAGCAATGCTCGGAGATCATGTAGAGGTTGGCTGTGGTTCTGTCCTGAATCCGGGAACTGTGATCGGAAGAAATTCCAATATCTACCCGCTTTCACCAGTAAGAGGCTGCATTCCTGCAGACAGTATCTACAAAAATGCAGCAGAGATCGTCAAAAAGAATTAATATTTAACTGAGAAAAAGAATCTGCCGGAGGATCACCAGGATTGTGAGATGCACCGGGTAAAACAGATAAAAGAAATATTTCGCGGCTTTTCCCTGGATAAAGCCGCGTTTTCCATTGTACATATTAATGGAGATAAAGGAAAAGCACATTTTCCATTCGTAATTCATCCAGAGTGTGCTGACAAGTGCCTGCAGGATCCGCCGCGTGCGGAACAGGTACATGATCATGATGAGCAGAAAACCATGCCAGCCATAATCAGCATGAAAAATATAAGAAAAGCCAAAAAGTCCCACGATACAGGATAATTGAAGGACCGGTTTTTCCCACAGAGCTTCCAGTGCACAGAGCCCGAGATATCCGAGGAACAGAGTAAAAAATACATTCTGCGTCGGATGATGCCAGGTATTGCTGAATACGAAATTCCACGGGATCTCAGAGATCAGCGCGAAGAGAAGCAGGTTCTGTCCGTATTTGCGGCGGTTCCTCGTGTGAAGGAAGCCCTCGATCAGAAGAAAACAGAAGATCGGGAAGGCAGATCTGCCGATATCACGGACGATACGGTACCAGGTGACCTCTGTGGAACCAATGGTAAAGAGCACCCGGAGGGCAGGTTTCCAGTTGGCGAGGATCAGAACGCCGGTGTGGTCGATCAGCATCAGGATACAGGCAAGAAGTTTCAGGGCACTGCCGCTTAAGATCTGAAATCTTGCCGGAAAAATACTGGGAGGCAGTGTCTGCTGTGTTTGCGTAGTCATAAAAATCTCCTTATGTAAAATAAAATTTTTCAAAATGAACAACATCATTTTAACACAAAACAATCTGCTTTACCAAGTTTCTTGTCTGGAAAAGCAGATTGTGCTATATTAAAGTAATAAAGTGAAATGGTAAAACAGCGCAGTTAGGAGGAAAAGATTATGGTAAACAGACATAAGATCCAGATTCCCGAGCTGACCGGGGAGGAAGAGAGGAATCTTTATATTTATCTTCCGGATTCCTATGACTGGGACCGGGAACGATATTATCCTGTTTTGTATATGTTTGACGGACATAATGTCTTTTTTGATTCTGATGCCACCTATGGGAAATGCTGGGGCATGAAGGAATACATGGATCATACCAATACACAGGTGATCATTGTGGCAGTCGAATGCAACCACAGCCCGGACAATGGACGGCTCAAGGAGTATGCTCCGTTCAGCTTTCATGACGCAAGATGCGGCAGCATCACAGCAAAGGGTGCGATTACGATGGACTGGATGGTCCACACGCTGAAACCTCAGATCGACCGGGATCTTAGAACCCTCAGCGACCGGGAGCATACGTTTATCGCAGGAAGCTCCATGGGCGGACTGATGAGCCTGTATGCAGTGGCACAGTACAATTCTGTTTTTGGCAGAGCAGCGGCACTGTCTCCGTCTGTATGGACAAATGTCGACAAACTGGAACAGCTCATCCGCAGGACAAAGATCCGGCAGAATACAGTGATCTATATGGACTATGGTTCTGTAGAACTGGAACAGCGCCCAAAGATCCGCAGAGATTTTGAGCGGATCGCGGCGGCATTTTTCCAGAAGAAAGTCCTTCTGGAGGCAAGGATCATCCCGGGCGGCACACATTGCGAGGCAAGCTGGGAGAGACAGATCCCGTTTTTTATGAATACACTTTTGTACGAGGAATAAAGAGATGGAAGTACAATACAGAAAAGAATACAGTCCTGCCCTGGGGCGGGACATGGAATGCAAGATCTATGGACACAAGGGCAGACCGGTGCTCTTTATCCCGTGTCAGGATGGGCGGTTTTTTGATTTCGAAAATTTTCATATGACAGATACCTGGAGTCCGTGGCTGGAAGCCGGTGAAGTGATGGTGTTTTCCATAGATACGATCGATCAGGAGACCTGGTCGGATACGGACGGTGATCCATACTGGAGAATCCGGCGCTACGAACAGTGGCTTCAGTATATTACAGATGAGATGGTTCCTTTTATGCGTGAGATAGTCAACGAGAGGAACGGCTGGACGGGCTATCCGGGGATCATGGTGTTTGGATGCAGTCTTGGTGCGACACATGCGGCAAATCTGTATTTCAGAAGACCGGATCTGTTTGACCGGCTTCTGGCTTTGAGCGGTCTTTATTCAGCAGGATACGGCTTCGGTTCCTGCACGGACGAGGTGGTGCGCCGGAATTCGCTGGTGGATTTCCTCGGTGATATGCCAAAGGATGATCCGAGGATCGCGCTGTATAATCTCAAGAAAGCAGTTATCTGCGTCGGTCAGGGACCATGGGAACTTCCGGACTCCACGAGGCAGCTCGCACAGATCCTGGCCCAGAAGGATATCCATGCCTGGGTGGATTTCTGGGGCTATGACTGTTCTCACGACTGGTACTGGTGGTATAAACAGGTAGAATATTTTGTTCCATATCTGTTAAAAAACGATTGATAAAATCTAAAAGGAAAGAGTGATATTATGAAAAATTTTCTGTTTATTTCTCCAAATTTTCCTGAAAATTACTGGATGTTCTGCCGGGAACTCAAGAAAAACGGGCTGAATGTCCTCGGGATCGGAGATCAGCCTTATGAGGAATTGAGCCAGGGACTGAAAGACAGCCTGGATGAATACTATAAGGTCAGCAGTCTCGAAAATGAGGAAGAAGTATACCGTGCGGTTGCATTCCTGATCTTCAAGCACGGACGCATCGACTGGCTGGAGTCCAACAACGAGTACTGGCTGGAGCGTGATGCCAGACTCCGTACCGCCTTCCATATCACAAGCGGTTTTCAGGAGGACGATATTCCGAGGATCAAATACAAATCTAAGATGAAAGCATACTATGTACAGGCGGGAATCCCGACAGCACGCTATCATCTGGTAGATACTCTGGAAGAATGTGAGAAATTTATCAAAGAAGTCGGCTATCCGGTGGTCGTAAAACCGGATAATGGAGTAGGGGCAAGCCATACTTACAAACTGGAAGATCAGGGGCAGCTCGAAGAATTTTTCCGAACGAAGGAACCGGAAGTTTCCTATATAATGGAGGAGTTCGTAGTCGCGGAGGTAAATTCCTACGATGCCATCATCGATTCCAACGGAGATCCGATCTTCGAAACAGGAAATGTGACACCGATCTCCATCATGGATATCGTGAACCACGAGGACAATGCGCTCTTTTATATCGTGAAGCAGCTTTCCAGTGATGTCAGGCTGGCAGGCCGTGCCACGGTCAAAAGTTTCAATGTACGGAGCCGCTTCGTACATTTTGAGTTTTTCCGCCTGCAGAAAGACCAGAAGGGTCTTGGAAGAAAGGGTGATATCGTCGGTCTTGAGGTAAATATGCGCCCATGTGGCGGATTTTCTCCGGATATGATGGATTTTGCATGCAAGACCGATGTTTATAAGATCTGGGCAGACATGATTGCCTTTAACCGGACGCAGATGCAGCCGGGAGACAGAGAGTACTGTGCATTTGTGGGACGAAGGGACGGTAAGAAATTTATCCTGGGTCATGAAGACATCATGACAAAATACAGCAAAAATATCCGGATGGCAGACCGTCTGCCGGATGTTCTGGCGGCCGCGATGGGCAACCAGATCTACATTGCGACGTTCCAGAGCAAGCGTGAAATGGATAATTTTTTTCAAGATGCACTGAAATATGAGTTTTAATGACAAAAATACTCAAGTTTGACTGGACTAACAAGGGGTTTTATGAGAAAATACTGTCAGGTTGTTAGTCTATCTTTTAACAACATTATAGTAAATCTATACTTGAAAGGAGTTTTAACATGATTTATTCACGCGAAGTAGAAGAAATGTGCCCAGTTGCACAGGGTGTGCATCACGGAGCTGCTCCGATTCCGGAAGAAGCAAAATGGGTTCAGGCTAAGGAAGTAAAGGACATTTCCGGTTTCACACATGGTGTAGGCTGGTGTGCTCCGCAGCAGGGTGCCTGTAAGCTGTCCCTGAACGTAAAAGAAGGTATCATCCAGGAAGCTCTGGTTGAGACAATCGGATGTTCAGGTATGACTCATTCCGCAGCCATGGCATCTGAGATCCTTCCAGGACTTACTGTTATGGAAGCTCTGAACACAGACCTTGTATGTGATGCTATCAACACAGCTATGAGAGAACTGTTCCTTCAGATCGTTTACGGACGTTCTCAGTCTGCTTTCTCTGAAGACGGACTTGCAGTAGGTGCAGGACTTGAGGATCTTGGTAAAGGACTTCGTTCTCAGGTTGGTACAATGTACGGAACACTCAAGAAAGGTCCTCGTTACCTGGAAATGGCAGAAGGCTATGTTACAGGTATTGCTCTTGACGAAGATAATGAAATTATCGGTTATCAGTTCGTAAGCCTTGGCAAAATGACTGACTTCATCAAAAAAGGTGATGACCCGAACACTGCATGGGAAAAAGCAAAAGGTCAGTACGGCCGTGTTGCAGATGCTGTTAAGATCATCGACCCACGTAAAGAATAATTATACCGATTATAATTTCAGGAGGATAAGTAAATGGCTTTATTTGAATCATATGAGAGACGAATTGACAAAATCAATTCAGTTTTAAACAGCTATGGAATCGCTTCCATCGAAGAAGCAGAGAAAATCACCAAAGATGCAGGTCTTGACGTATACAACCAGATCAAAGGCATCCAGCCGATCTGCTTTGAGAACGCTTGCTGGGCATACATCGTAGGTGCAGCTATCGCAATCAAAAAAGACTGCAGAAGAGCAGCAGACGCTGCAGCAGCTATCGGTGAAGGACTTCAGGCTTTCTGTATTCCTGGATCCGTTGCTGACACACGTAAAGTAGGTCTTGGACATGGTAACCTTGGTAAAATGCTTCTGGAAGAAGAAACAGACTGCTTCTGCTTCCTGGCTGGACATGAGTCCTTCGCAGCAGCTGAGGGTGCTATCGGTATCGCTGAGAAAGCAAACAAAGTTCGTCAGAAACCACTTCGTGTTATCCTGAACGGTCTTGGAAAAGACGCTGCTCAGATCATCTCCCGTATCAACGGATTTACATATGTAGAGACTGAGTATGATCCATACAAGAACGAAGTTAAAGAAGTATTCCGCAAATCCTACTCTGAGGGACTTCGTGCAAAAGTTAACTGCTACGGCGCTAACAGCGTTCCGGAAGGTGTTGCTATCATGTGGAAAGAAGGCGTTGACGTTTCTATCACAGGTAACTCCACAAACCCGACACGTTTCCAGCATCCGGTTGCAGGTACTTACAAGAAAGAATGCAACGAAAAAGGAAAGAAATACTTCTCCGTTGCATCCGGCGGTGGTACAGGACGTACACTTCACCCAGACAACATGGCAGCAGGTCCTGCTTCCTACGGTATGACCGATACACTTGGACGTATGCATTCTGACGCTCAGTTCGCAGGATCCTCTTCCGTACCGGCTCACGTAGAAATGATGGGTCTCATCGGCGCAGGTAACAACCCGATGGTTGGTATGACTGTTGCTGTAGCAGTTGCCGTACAGGAAGCTGCTGACGCTGGCAAGTTCTAAAGAATATTTCATGTAACAACTGAATTTCTAACAAATAGAGTTAGATACGTCATTTTGAGCAAAATGCCCATGACGTGTCTAACTTTTTTATATTTTGTCATTTTTTCAATGGCTTATATACGTCTTTTAATAATAGCCATAAACAACCAATGAACCTTGGCAATTTATAATAGACTTCACATTCTGGACGTGATACAATAACTTTAACGGGATCAAGCAGATTGGCAGGATAAGGAGAGATTGAATGACAGAACATGAAATGTTGGAACTGATTTTACAAAAGATAACAGGTCTAGAAGATAAAGTAACAGGTCTAGAAGACAAAGTGACAGGCCTAGAGAATAAAGTAACAGGTCTTGAAGACAGGATGACAGGCTTTGAGGACAGGATGACAGGTCTTGAGAACAAAGTAACAGGTCTAGAAGATGGACAACAGAATATTCTTCAGCAGATAGATGAAAAGATAACAGCATCAGAAGAAAGAATGATGCAGAAAATGGACGAGAAACTCACTCATTCTGAAAATCTTATCCTTCATGAACTGGACAGAGTACAGGAGCATCTGGAAACAGATGTTCAGAAAGTAGAGAGAAATCTGGAAGAGTTACAGCAGTACTACAGAATCACAAAACTTGAGAACGACAACACTTCATTACTTCTTAAAATGTACAATAACATGCAGAAAGAGATTGAAGAACTCAAAGCGAAAATAGCATAAATATGAAAGTCTCTCAGAGAGCTGATCTGGGAGACTTTTTGAGGTACAGGATGAATACAGAAAAAAGATATTACAACATAGAATTTCTCCGCTTCGCGTTTGCCATATGCATCGTATATTTCCACCTGCTCCATTCTTTTATGATGGACTATACAGGCAACGCGGATCTTTATATCCGGCTGGCGGAGCAGTCGAAGTATGCGAAGTATATTGTGGAGTGTTTCTTTATCATATCGGGATATTTTCTTTATCATACGATACAGAGACATCCGGAGATGACCACGCAGGGATTTATCATGCGAAGGATAATCCGTCTGTGGCCGGTGCTGGCGTGTTCGATCATGATCTCGGCGGTGTTTTTTGGAAAATCAATCTATGCGTCCTTTGTGGATTTGTTGTTTTTGCAGTCCAGCGGGCTGGCGACGGACTGGCAGGGACTGAACTGGTATGTGTCGGCATTTTTTGTGGTGGAGATTTTTTATTTTGTGCTGTATAAATGCTTTCGGAACTCGGCAAAGATGAAGCTTCTGATCTGCATGCTGATCTATTTTGGTTATGAGATCAACATCAATGCCATGGACGGCGGTTTCGGACGTAAGATGTTCCATGGAATCATCAACCTTGGCATGGCACGCGCAGTCGCCGGGATCGGCCTTGGATATCTGTTTGCGATAGAGTGGGCAAATTTTACAGCGACATGGAAAAAACAAAAACAGGTACAGGAAAGGACAGGCGGTATAGAAGTCTGGCTGATCAGAGTATTGGAGATTCTGACGTTGTCGATGCTTCTGATAGACTTTTTTTGCAGTTCAAAAGCATATGATAATCAGTTTATTGTGATAATTCTGTTTCCGGTATTTTTTGCCTGTCTGCTGACAAGAAGAGGCGTTTTTTCGAAGCTGACAGATCACAAAATGATAGGTCTTCCTGGAAGATATGCTTATTCCATTTATGTTATGCAGGAAGCTGTATTCGCAGTATTAAAAAGGACACTCTGGAAAAATACGGTATTTCTTCATGATTATCCTGTGCCGGCGCTTACAGTCTCAATTCTGGTGACAATAATGGCAGGTATAGTGACTTATCATCTGGTAGAACGACCGGCTACGAAGGTACTGAAGAAAAGATTACAGGTTTATATATAAAAATCCTGTCATCTCAGAAGCTTGAAGCTTTAGAGATGACAGGATTTGTTTTATTTTTTATCAGTCTCTCTGGAAAAGATCCCGGCTGTAGACTTTGTCCTTTACTTCGTCCAGGCAGGAATTATAACGGTTGGCGATGATACAGTCGCACTGCTGTTTGAATTCATCCAGATCGTTTACGATTTTGCTTCCGAAAAATGTAGAACCATTTTCGAGAGTTGGTTCATAAATGATCACGGTTGCTCCTTTCGCCTTAATTCTCTTCATGACACCCTGGATAGAGGACTGACGGAAGTTATCAGAATTGGATTTCATAGTCAGACGGTAAACACCGATGGTAACAGGCTTTTCCATGGAGGAATTGAAAGTATTTCCCTCATCATAGGCGTAATAACCGGCTTTCTGGAGGACACGGTCAGCGATGAAGTCTTTACGGGTACGATTACTTTCGACAATAGCGCTCATCATATTCTGTGGAACATTATTGTAATTGGCGAGAAGCTGCTTCGTATCCTTCGGCAGACAATAACCGCCGTAACCAAAGGAAGGGTTATTGTAGTGAGTACCGATACGTGGGTCAAGGCAGACACCCTGGATGATATCTTGTGTGTTGAGTCCCTTCATTTCAGCGTAAGTGTCAAGTTCGTTGAAATAAGATACACGGAGCGCAAGATAAGTATTGGCAAACAGCTTGACAGCCTCAGCTTCTGTAAATCCCATAAATAAGGTATCGATATTTTCTTTG
>NZ_JBBMEI010000047.1:0-24801 GCF_040096655.1 Blautia intestinihominis
CATATAGATTTTTTGTACGCCGCCGCCCGCCATCGAGCAGAGTTTTACACCTAATTGGGGATAAAACAGCTGATGGCAGGAGGCGGTGTCGTTCTGATCGGCACCCAGCTGGTACCGTTACTGTCCGGATTGTTCAGCTGAGAGAAGCAGGAGGGAGATGACTCATGGATCGGATATTTGAAGCGATTGAAGAATGGATGAGGAATCTTCTGACAGGCATGGTAAGTTCCAACCTGACAACAATGTATACCGATGTCAATGAAAAGACCGGTCAGATTGCTGCTCAGGTTGGGCAGACACCGCAGGGCTGGAATGGCAGCATTTACAGCATGATACAGAATCTTTCCGAGTCGGTCATTGTACCGATTGCCGGTATGATTATCACATTTGTACTTTGTTATGAGCTGATCTCCATGTTGACGGAAAAGAACAACATGCACGACATCGACACCTGGATGTTCTTTAAATACTTTTTCAAGATGTGGGTGGCAGTCTGGATCGTCAGCCATACCTTTACGATCACGATGGCGGTATTTGATGTCGGGCAGTCCGTAGTCAGCCGGGCAGCTGGGGTTATCAGTTCTGATACAGCGATCAATATAGATACGATGATCTCCACGATGGAGACGGCGATGGAATCTATGGAGATCGGTGAACTTGTCATACTGGCACTGGAAACGATGCTTGTAAGCCTGTGTATGAAGATTATCTCAGTCTTTATTACAGTGATTTTGTATGGACGTATGATTGAGATTTATCTCTATTCGTCCGTTGGAGCGATCCCGTTCGCAACCATGTCCAACCGGGAATGGGGGCAGATCGGGAACAACTATCTTCGTGGATTGTTTGCACTGGCATTCCAGGGATTTTTTATGATGGTCTGCGTGGGAATCTATGCGGTCCTGGTCGCAAACATCCAGATGTCAGATAACATACATTCTGCATTGTTCGGCGTGATGGCATACACGGTGATCCTGTGTTTCAGTCTGATGAAAACAGGAAACTTCGCCCGCAGTATCTTTAACGCCCATTAAGAAAGGAGGAACTGGCAATGGCATTTGTATCTGTGCCTAAAGACTTAACCAAGGTCAAGAATAAGATCATTTTCAATCTGACGAAACGGCAGCTGATCTGCTTTGGGATTGCGGCGGCGGTAGGGCTTCCGTTTTATTTCTTAAGCAGGGGAATTATTGGTTCCAGTAACGCAGCGACCGGGATGTGCCTTCTGATGCTTCCGGCATTTTTGTTTGCCATGTATGAGAAGGATGGACTCCCGTTAGAAAAGGTCTTAAAAAATATGATCACCGTAAAATTTATCCGTCCTCCGGTACGCAAGTACCAGATGGAAAATATGTACGAGAAAAAGTATACCGTGGTCAAAAAGAAGAAAGGGGGAACGAAGGGTGTTAAAAAGAAAAAACGATAGACAGCCGCCACAGAGCTTAGACGAATTATATCCGGATGATTACTGGCTGGATGAGGAGGATGGAGAAGAAGAACTTCCAGACCCCGCAATGAAAAGAAAACCAGTAAGCGGCAGACTGCATGATGAGCCTATGGTGACAGGGTATGAAGCACTGGAACGGCAAAGAGGTGTCCGCAGACCGAATCGGAAACTGACACGCAGGGAAAAGAAAGCCCTCAAAAGGGCACAGAAATATGAAGAAAAACTGCATAAGGAACATGAAAAAGCGGATAAGAAAAATGCAAAAAGGGAAGCAAAGCTGGCAGCCAGAGCAGAAAAGCAGGCAGTGCGTGACGCAAAGAAAAACGCAAAAAAGAAAAAGAGCAGATCTGTCGCAGCACCGTCGGGGCAGCGTCCGGCAGGAAAAGTGGTTTCCGGAACGAAAGGCAGTGGGACAGGAAAGAAAACACCGGATAGTGCCAGAGATAAGAGGATCACTGCACAGCAGTCGATTCCATACCATGAGATGGGAAGGGACGGTATCTGCCGGGTGCAGGACAAGTTTTATTCCAAGACGATCCGTTTTTATGACATCAACTATCAGCTGGCACAGAATGAAGATAAGAACGCCATCTTTGAAAACTGGTGTGATTTCCTGAATTACTTTGACAGCACAATTCATTTTCAGCTGTCTTTTATCAACCAGCACAGCAACATGGCAGAGTATGAGAAGGTCATCCATATCAATCCGCAGGAGGATGAATTTGATGACCTACGTATGGAGTTTGCCCAGATGCTCAATAACCAGCTGGCAAAAGGAAATAACGGGCTGATGCGTACCAAATATATCACATTTGGGATTGAAGCGGAGAATATCCGGGAAGCACGGCCAAAACTGGAACGTATCGAGTCGGATATTCTGAATAACTTTAAGATCCTTGGGGTATCTGCCTATCCGCTGAACGGAGAGGAACGGTTACAGATCATGTATGAAACCTTTAACCAGGACAGCAAAGTTCCGTTCCATTTCTCTTATGACGATGTACTTCGGACAGGGCTTAGTACCAAGGATTATGTCGCACCGACCAGTTTTGTATTTAAGAATGGAAAAGATTTTGAGATGGGCGGCACGATGGGAACTGTTTCCTATTTACAGATCCTTGCACCGGAACTTACCGACAAGATGCTGGCAGAGTTTTTGGAGATGGACAGCAACCTGATGGTGAATTTCCATATCCAGTCCATCGACCAGATGAAGGCAATCAAGCTGGTAAAAAGCAAGGTGACGGATATTAACCGTATGAAGATCGAGGAACAGAAAAAAGCAGTCCGGGCAGGCTATGACATGGACATTATCCCTTCGGACTTAAATACATACGGTGGGGAAGCAAAAAGGCTTCTGGAAGATCTACAGTCCAGAAATGAGCGAATGTTCCTTGTAACAGCATTGTTCTTAAATACTGCACCGACCAAACAGGAACTGGAAAATGTGGTGTTCCAGACTGCCGGTATCGCACAGAAATATAACTGTGCATTGAAACGGCTGGATTACCAGCAGGAGCCGGGACTGATGAGCTGCCTGCCGCTTGCGGTGAATTTTGTACCGATCAAACGGGCACTGACAACGACATCCACGGCAATTTTTGTCCCGTTTACCACACAGGAATTATTTATGGCTGGGGAATCTATTTATTATGGATTAAATGCCCTGTCCAATAACCTTATCATGGCAGACAGGAAGAAACTGAAGAACCCGAACGGACTGATTCTTGGTACACCGGGTTCCGGTAAGTCGTTTGCGGCAAAACGAGAGATTGCAAATGCATTTATCGTGACGAAAGATGACATTATCGTCTGTGACCCGGAGGGGGAGTATTATCCGTTAGTCCGGGCATTTCATGGACAGGTGATCCGTATTTCCCCGACCAGCCACGATTATATCAATCCGATGGATATTAACCTGGATTACGCTGACGATGATGACCCGCTTTCCTTAAAATCGGACTTCATCCTGTCTCTTTGTGAGCTGGTAGTAGGCGGAAAGAACGGACTGGAGCCGGTTGAAAAGACCGTCATTGACCGATGCGTAAGGCTGGTCTATCAGGATTTCCTTTCTGACCCGGTACCGGAAAAAATGCCGATTTTAGAGGATTTATATAATCTTCTCCGTAATCAGAAAGAGCAGGAAGCACAGCGTCTGGCAACGGCACTGGAGATTTACGTCAATGGTTCCTTAAAAGTGTTTAACCATAGAACCAACGTGGAACTGAGTAACCGTATCGTATGTTTTGACATTAAGGATCTGGGAAAACAGCTGAAAAAACTGGGTATGCTGATCGTGCAGGACCAGGTGTGGAACAGGGTAACGGTCAACCGTTCTGCGAATAAGAGTACCAGATATTACATTGATGAGTTCCATCTGCTCTTAAAAGAGGAGCAGACGGCAGCATACAGTGTGGAGATCTGGAAGCGTTTCCGTAAATGGGGTGGTATCCCTACGGGTATCACACAGAACGTAAAAGACCTGTTAGCCAGCCGGGAGATTGAGAACATCTTTGAAAACTCGGACTTTATCCTGATGCTCAACCAGGCATCTGGTGACAGACAGATCCTTGCAAAACAGCTCAACATTTCCCCTCACCAGCTTTCTTATGTAACGAACAGCGGGGAAGGTGAGGGACTGGTCTTTTATGGCAGCACCATTATCCCGTTCAAGGATAAGTTTGATAATTCCCTGATGCTGTATGCCCTGATGACTTCTACGCCGGATGAGGTGGAAAAGCGTAAGAAACTTGGTATCGGAGAACGGGACGATTAAAGAAATAAACGAAACAAAATAAAACAGAGTAGAGGATGAGCCGGAGGAATACTTCCGGCAATTTTTCTGCCTGGAAATCATGGAGGATTACAAGATGGAAGATTACAGAAACATGGAGAGATGCAGCGGCGAACCTTGCTGCATATTTGCAGAAAGAATCTGTGCAGACAATGAAAAGGAGATTTTGA
This sequence comes from Blautia intestinihominis, assembly GCF_040096655.1. Lineage (NCBI taxonomy): Bacteria > Bacillati > Bacillota > Clostridia > Lachnospirales > Lachnospiraceae > Blautia > Blautia intestinihominis. Next base: position 4,412 of record NZ_JBBMEI010000047.1, read on the forward strand.
GAATGGAAAAGGACACAAAGGAAAAAGTGACGGCTGATGAAATGATGGATGACCTTATCTATCTGGCGGAACTGATTGATTTCATGGGAATTACATCTTGTCTGGCTGTAAGGGGAACTTTAAGTGAGCGAATGACAGACAAGCTGACGGATTCCATTGCAGGGATGGCAGATGAAGTGTTGGAGAAATGGGAGGACTATCAGGATAAGACAGAATAACCGGGACAAAGCAGTAAAGGGGATGGTCAAAGTTGCAGGAGCATGAGTATAAGGCGAGAGATAAAACCGTCCAGAAGATGAGCCGGGATGGACTGCGGGAAGAAAACCTCCGGAACAAGGAAGAAAAAAGGATCACCGGGCGGGATACGGATACCGAGATTTCCCGCAGTGAGAAGAAAGAGGAACTGGATTTTAGTAAACGCAGACATGAACGGCTGAAAGAAGAACGGGAGATGGAACAGCCGGAGCAGAGTTCCAGAAAACCAAGATATAGTAGAGATTATGTATCCGACCAGGATATAAAACCAGATATGGATGAAGATGTAGATACAGATGTAGATGTTTCTGTTGAAAATGGAGAAAATCCCAAATCTGCATTTCGCACAGAGAGTATCCGTGGACAGCCAAGAGGAGAACGGGCGTATCTGGAGACAGTTGCGGACAGCCGGGACCTTCGGAAGAAAAAGATGGTCAGGGATTATGCTGCAAAGGAAAGAAGGAAGGAAAAGGAGGCTTCCAGAGAGGAAAAAGCAGCCAAAAGAGAATCTGCCCGTTACCGGGCAACTTCCGAAGTGATGGAAGATTCCCTGGACGAGTTCCAGGAGGAGATTAAAGGCAAGTCCAAAAGGGAACGGGTGCTGAAAGAGCAGCGGAAAAAAGTTTCCCGCCTGTCTTTCGGGGATGAAGGTGACGGTATGGTACATGGTGCTGGCATTGGTATCCGGAATCCGGCATCCGCAGTCAAAGATGCGGCAGTCACTGCAGCCCATTGGAAAACTCACGAAGAAGAGGACGAGAATGCGGCAGTAGAAGGGGCACATCGGGCAGAGCTTGCCGGGGAAAGCCTTGCAAGGAAATCCATTTACATGAGGCAACGCTTAAAAGGAAGGAGGGAAGAATCCCGGAGATTAAAAGAAAGTGTACTGGATGAAGCAGAAAAGAGCAGGCTGATGTTTGAAACTGTCTATGAAAATAAAGCAAAAAATGCAGTGAAAAAAGAAGCCGAGCAGAAAAAGAAATCTGCTCTGCAGAAACTCTTTCAGAAGAAGCGTTACCAGAAGCAGTATCAGGCAGCCAGACAGAGTAAAAAAGTAAAGGATGCGGCGATCACTTCCGCACAGAAGTTTACGGAAAAAGCGAAAGATGCAGTCAAGATGGTGGCAGCACAGAACCGTGGGATTTTTGCTACGGTAGCCATTTTTGCCCTGATCTTTTTGCTGATCGCAGCCAGTTTTACCAGCTGTACGGCATCACTGCAGGGAGCGTCCTCTGCTATCATCTCGACCAGTTATTCCAGTACGGATGAGGATATTTATGCTGCTGAAAATGCGTACCGGGCTTTGGAAGAAGCACTGAACACACAGGTCAACCAGATGGAATCCACCCATCCGGATTATGATGAATACCGGTATCAGATTGATGAGATTGGTCATAACCCATATCAGTTGATCTCTTATCTTACGGTAAAATACGGCGGCTTCACTTACGATGAAGTGGCAGATGAGATTAAGGAGATCTTCCGACAGCAGTATGGAATCACCACAGACTCTACCAGAGAAACAGTTACAGAAACCAAGACTGTCCGGGTAGGGGAGTCCTTGGGACTGGTTGTGACAAGTGGGTACTGTAACTGCCCAATCTGCTGTGGCCAGTGGAGTGGCGGACCGACAGCCAGTGGGGCAATGCCGACAGCAAACCATACGATTGCCGTGGATGCGGCGAATCCATTTGTGCCGATCGGGACCCATGTCGTCATGAACGGTGTGGAATATGTAGTAGAAGATACCGGAGCGTTCGCAAGATATGGGGTACAGTTCGATGTTTACTATGACAATCATGCGGCGGCATCCGCACATGGACACCAGACATGGGAAGCCTACATAGCAGACAGCAATGGAAACCAGGAAGTGCAGGTCACGACTACAAAAGAGGTGAACCGTCTGGATGTGACGATGACAAACCACAGCCTGGATGCCGTGTTAAGGAGCCGTATGACAGAGGAAGAACAGGAACGCTACGATGCGTATAACAAATATTACGGCAACCGTGATTATCTGTTTGATCTAAACAGCATACCCACCGGAAGCAGTGGATTTGGTTATGACATACCGGCAGATGCTTTATCTGATCCACAGTTTGCAAAAATGATACAGGAAGCAGAAAAATATCTGGGTGTTCCATATGTATGGGGCGGTTATTCCCCAAGTGGTTTTGACTGTTCCGGTTTTGTGAGCTGGGTTATCAATAACTGTGGAAATGGATGGAATGTCGGAAGATGTACTGCAGATGAGCTGCGGTCACACTGTTCGCAGGTATCTCCATCGGAGGCAAAACCGGGAGATCTGATCTTCTTCCAGGGAACCTATGACACACCGGGAGCAAGCCATGTGGGAATCTATGTCGGCAATAACATGATGATCCACTGTGGCAAGCCTGTCCAGTATACCAGCATTGCAAGTGCTTACTGGCAGGAACATTTTATGGCGTTTGGTCGTCTGCATTAAAGGAGGTGACAGGGCAGATGAACATGAAATTAAAAAAACTTCTGAATGATATTCAGAAAACGGAGGATAAGATTGCTGAATTACAGGAACACCTGAAGCGGCAGAATACATTGAGACAGCAGATGGAAGATATAGAGATCGTTAAGTCGTTCCGTTCCATGAAGCTGGACAGCCGCAGCCTGCTTGTCCTGCTTGACGGGATTCAGAAAGGAACCGTTACGATCCAGATGGATGAGGACGGTGGTATCACGGTGGAGGATGCAAAAGCTCCGCAGAAAAAGGAAAACAACACAGAAGTTCACAGACCACCTGTTGGTCAGATGACAGAAAGAGAGGTTTTAGACGATGAGGAATAAAGTGGTAAAGAAACTGCTTATGATTGCCATGGCAGTCACCATGATCTCCGGGACATCCATTGCTACGGTTTATGCAAATGCAAACCCACCGGCAGAGGAGACAACGACACAGGTAGTAGAAGAAACGGCAACAGAATCAACAGAAGATACGGAGAAGAAAGAGGATACCGGAAGGGTCACCGGGGAAGGAGATAATTCTGCTTTTTCTACTCCGGGAAATGCCCAGCTGGTGGATGATAAGGAAAATGATGATACGAAACAGTTCCTTACCATCCAGACCAAGAAGGGAAATACATTTTACATGGTCATTGACCGTTCCAGCAATACAGAAAATGTATATATGATGTCCCTGGTCGATGAGAATGACCTGGCAGAATTTCTGGATGAGACAGAAAAGAGCAAAGAAACCGAAGAATCAACCGTAGTGATCCCGGAAACCACACCGGAAACTACCCCGGTAGCAGAGGAGGAAACCGAAGTGAAGAAAGAAGAAAAGACAGGAATGAATGTAAAAGGACTTGGAGCAATCGTACTTGCAGCGATTCTTGGAGTGGCAGGTATCGCCGTTTATAAAAAGCATGGACGTGGCAAAGAGGATGACTATGTAAGCGAACAGCTGGAGTTCTCTGACGGACCGTATGTAAATGAAGAAGAGGATGAGGAAGAAGAATAAACTTCCATCTCCAAAGAAGCAACCAAAATAAGGACAGGGGCAGCCAGAGCAGTTTGGCTACCCTTTTTTCAGAAAGGACAAAAAAAGCGTATGTCAAAATTTTTAGTGATCGCAGAGAAACCAAGTGTGGCACAGAGTTATGCCAAAAATCTGTCAGCTTATAAAAAAGAGGACGGATATTTAGAAGGGGAGAGCTGTATTGTCAGCTGGTGCCTTGGGCATCTGGCAGAGTATGCACAGCCGGAGGAATATGACCCGAAATATGAGAAATGGCAGTTTGATGACCTTCCGATTCTCCCGCAGGTCTGGAAGTTGAAAGTTTCCAGAGATAAAAAGAAACAGTTTGATGTGTTAAAAAGCCTGATGAACCGGGCAGATGTGGACTATCTGGTAAATGGCTGTGATGCAGGAAGGGAAGGGGAACTGATCTTCCAGAGAGTGTATGACCTTGCCGGATGCAGGAAACCGGTGAAGCGTTTATGGATCAGTTCCATGGAAGATACGGCAATCCGGATAGGTTTTCAGACAATGAAAGGAGCAGAGGAATACCGGAATATCTGCATGGCTGCGGTATGCAGGGCACAGGCAGACTGGCTGATCGGAATGAACGGAACTAGGGCATATACGACCTGTTATTTTAAACGTCTGGTTGTGGGCAGGGTGCAGACGCCAACGCTTGCCATGCTTGCGGAACGTCAGGATAAGATTGAGCATTTTCAGAAAGAAGCCTTTTATAAAGTAGCACTGACAGACGGAAGGCTTACGGTAGTTTCTGAAAATATTGCAAATGAGGAAGCAGCCGATCTCCTTGCTTCCTTATGTATGGATTCGGAAGCAGTGATTACACAGATAAAGAGGGAACAAAAGAAAGCGTTTCCTCCCAAACTTTATGATCTGACCAGTCTGCAAAGGGAAGCAAACCGTTACTTTGGCTATACGGCAAAGAAAACACTGGATATGCTGCAGGAATTATATGAAGAAAAGCTGGTCACTTATCCAAGAACGGACAGCCAGTTCGTGACGGAGGATATGGGGGATACCGTAGAGGAACTGGTAGGGAAAATGCCAGTCTTACTTCCGTTCTTGGATTATGGACAGCTGGGACATAACATCACCAGAGTGATTAACAATGCAAAAGTATCCGACCATCATGCGATTCTTCCAACAAAAGAAGCCGTAGAAAAAGGAATCTCTGATCTGACAGCGGACAAAAAGAACCTGATGATGCTGGTCTGCCAGCAGCTGGTGCAGGCAACAGGGGAAGAGTATCAGTATGAGCAGACGGATATTATGGTCAAATGTCAGGGACATGATTTTACCGCCAGAGGAAAAGTGCCGGTGCAGATGGGATTTAAAGCGGCGGGGAATGCCTTTAAGAACCAGTGCGTGAAAGCCAAGCCGGAAGAAGAAACGGAAAAAGAAACTTCCATCCCATATGGATATGAAGAAGGAATGACGCTTTCTCCGGTAAAGGCAGAAAAGACAGTGCATTTTACTTCCCCGCCAAAACCATTCAATGATGTGATATTTTGTGAGCGTAAGGAGTGGATAGGAATTGAAGAAAGGAGTTCAGCATGAGAAGAAAAAAAGATAAAAGCAATGGCATTACTGCTTTGTATGAAAGACTGTCTCGTGATGATGATAATGCTGGAGAGAGTAACAGTATCGTTCATCAAAAGCAAATGCTTGAAGATTATGCTATAAAACATGGCTTTACGAATCTTGTTCATTTTACCGATGATGGTTGGAGTGGAGCGACCTTTGACAGACCTTCATGGAACAGACTTGTTGAAGGTGTTAAAAACGGAGAAATCACTGCCTGTATCTGCAAGGATATGTCCAGAATCGGCAGAGATCATCTGCAAGTAGGTTTTTTCACTGACATTCTGTTTAGAGAAAAGGAAGTTCGATTTATAGCAATCAATAATGGTATTGACAGTGACCGTCAAGAAACCAGTGAGTTTGCCCCTTTTCTGAATATCATGAATGAGTGGTTTGTCAGGGACACAAGTAAGAAAATTAAAGCTGTACTGAAATCCAGAGGTTCTTCCGGCAACGCTCATACAAGTAATATCCCACCATACGGCTATTTGAAAGACCCCGAAAACCCCGACCATTGGATTATTGATGAAGAAGCTGCTGAAGTAGTCCGCAGAATTTATCGCATGACTATTGAGGGAAAAGGACCTTATCAGATAGCAAGAGAACTTTCAGAAGAAAAAATAGAAAGACCGTCTTATTATCTTGGAAAAAAGGGACTTGGAAATCATGCAAGCAACTATGACAAAGAAAATCCGTATATGTGGCGAGGAAATCAGGTTACTACTCTGATTGCCCGACCAGAGTATATCGGAAAGACTGTCAACTTCAGGACATTCAAAAATTCCTATAAGGACAAAAAGACGAAAAGGGCAGACAAGGAAGATTGGGTGGTTTTTGATGATACACAAGAGCCTATTGTCGATGAAGAAACATGGCTGCTTGCTCAAAAGTTAAGACAGAATGTAAGAAAAGCAGATCCTATGGGCGAGCCTAATGTTCTGACCGGAAAGATTTACTGTGCTGATTGTGGTGCGCCGATGTATAATCACAGGCAGCGGAAAGGGCGAGAAAGAATATACTATACTGCCAAAGGCGAAAAAAGGACAAGTTATTCCAATCCGGCAGATTGTTATGAATGTTCCACTTATAATCTTGCTTATCAGAAGTATGATCGTCACTGTACTTGCCACCATATTTCAACAAAAGCACTTAAAAGCATCATTCTGAAAACCATACAGGAGACTTGCCATTATGTTTCTTTGAATGAGCAGGAGTTTGTCTATTCTCTGCAAGAAGAATCGGCGATGAAAGATATTGCTGTTTCTGAAACTGTAAAAAACCGCATTGAAAGAAATCAGAAGCGAGTTCACGAACTGGATATGCTTATCAGGAAAATCTATGAAGATAATGTGATTGGAAGATTGCCGGACAGACTTTTTCAGAGTATGCTTACTGATTATGAAAATGAGCAGAACGAGCTGAACAAGATTATTGAGACTGACACCGCTGATATGCAACGGATTATAGGCGGTCAAAATAATGTGGAGCGTTTTCTAAAGCTGGTCAAAAAGTATGAGAACATTACAGAACTTACTCCTGCCATGATAAATGAATTTATCGACAAAATTCTGGTTCACGAGCCACAAGGAAAAGGTGCAGACCGCACCACAGAGGTGGAGATATATCTTAACTATGTCGGGCAATTTCAAGTACCTGTGGAGCAGCATGAACCAACCGAGGAAGAAAGGATTGCTGCTGAAAAAGAGGCGGAACGACTTCGCAGAAAACGAGAATCCAATCGTAAGTATATGAAAAAGATTCGTGAGAAATCAAAAGAATTTGCGGAGCATGAGCGTATAGCAGAAGAAAAAAGCTCTGATAGCAATGTGTGTGTTGAACAGAACGCCACAAGCAAATCAAATCGGCAAAAAGTGAAAGGAGAAAAAATAGCATGACAGAATTGAAACCACGAATCCATGATGAAAGCAATGGTCTGGACTATGTTCTTGTGGGCGATTACTATGTGCCGGACTTGAAGCTGCCGGAGGAACACCGCCCTATCGGTATGTGGGGCAGACTGCACAGGACATATTTGGAGCAGTACCGCCCTGCAAGGTTATCTGCCCTCAGTTTATCCGGCGAACTGCATACTTACCTTGCTGACCTGAACGAACAGGCAGCGGAAAGGTGCAGCCTTATCATTGAGCAGATGAAACAAGCCGAGGGTGTGACCGAAACCATGAAAGCAGATAATCAGATGTTGTGGGTACAGTCCATAAACTCTATCCGTAACCGAGCCGAAGAAATCATCAGACAGGAAATGATTTACTGCTGATTTTATCAAGTCCAAAACCAACAATTTTATATCGTCAACGAAGCGACAGGTATTTCCTTATGAAGTGTCTGTCGCTTTTCATTTATCAAACTTTAAGGAGGAAAACACAATGAAGATGAACCGGAATGAAATGGAAGCCCTTTATGCCTTTGGCTGTCCGAACCTGAAAGCAACTGTCGAGCGTTTGCGTATGGTGGCTGCCCTTGCACCCGATCCGGTGGCGAAGAAGCTGTTTTATATGCTTTCCGTCAAGCTGAGTGCTGAGGGTGTTGAAAGGTGGTATCGTTGCTTTTACCGCAGGCTGAGGGTGTTGAAAAACCGTAGGGAGGGCTGCTATGACGAGACTGACAAAGATTGAGAAAGAAACAATCGTTCTCTTTAATGAGGGCGAGGACAAGGCAAATATCTACACCCACAACGCCGGATTGAAAAAGAGGTTGGCTACTTTTGCTAAGAAGTACCCTGACCTTTGCCGACTGGAAAAATCCAATGTTCAAGGCGGTGTTTCTTATGAGCTGGCAAAGTCCCGTCTGTCTATCCGTTTCCTGCCGCCTTACAGTGAGGAACGCAGACAGAAAGCCAGTGAATATGCGAAAAAGCATGGGCTGAACAGCCAGCAGGGATAATGTGATAATCAGGGCTGATATGCGGTTAAAATGTCAGGTGCAGACCTGATGTTTTGACCGTTGCCTATCGCCTGTGAGGAAAGTATCGGGGACTATGGATTTTGCGGAAATGTGCGTTATAGGTAAGTAAAAAACTACTTGATAGAGCGTGAATTGAATTGTTCATATCGGTATGATATAATTTACTGAAATGAAGCAAGAAGGTGGACTTTTGTATGAAAAAATTTTTGAAAATATTGCTAATCATTGTAGGAATAGTTTTTTTGATTTTTGCAGCGCTGATATGTATTGGACTGTTTGTTGATTATGATGACCATATTGAAAATGGTCGTTATACTTATGTTCCGGAAGATGACAATAAAGACAATGCATATGTCGAATTCAATTTGAGTGATTACGATAAAAAGGATTCTGAACTCATATATTATAGTTCTGTCGAAGAAGCTATTTTGAATTCTCCTTTGAATGCTGAAAATGAAGAATTTTCTGTTCCAGAAGATTTTCTTAATCATGTTGATGAAATATTGCATATATGGAATGGCAAACAGTATGATACTATTTTCTATCGGGCAGGAAGCGATAACGATCCCGTTCAAGGTTTTGTGATGGCACGCTGCAAAAAACAGGTGGAGGAAGCAAGTGTACAATATGCGTTTGTAAATGCTACACCAGCTACCACTACACCAGATACCACTTATGGGGGAGACTTCAAAAAATTTATCCATTTATCTTTAACAATAAGTGATATTCAACAAGACTTAAATCCAAATTATCCGGATACCAGATTCGTTTTTGGCTATGCACATGATAAAGAAATTTACTCATTAGAAGTAGAAGGTCAAAAGCCAGATGGGATTATAGAATATGAAGAATATGGTAGAACGATGTATATGTGGTATTATAACGATTTGAAAAGCAATAAAAGAGGCGATTGTCTGAGCTACTCAGTAGATGTGCCAGAGTAATTTTTCAAATTGGCTAATCTGCCACAACTGAATATGACCGTCAAGGTCAGATGAAGAAACCGATGTATTGAGCGTAAAGCGATCATGCGTCGGTTTTTCTTATTTCATGAGCTGACAGAATTCCGACTGTATATCACCCGTGAGGAAAGTATCGGGGACTATGGATTTTGCATAAATGCGCGTTACAAGGCTTGAACAGGAACTCTGCACACAAATTTTTTCTTCCATTCGTTAAGTTGATGAAGTATAATGAAAAATAAGATAAAGTTAATTCTTGGAGGTGTTATTCATGTTTGGTTTTAAGAAAAATGAAAAGCCAACGCTCATTATTGAAGCAAAAGATCTAATGGAAATTATCAAGTCTGATTATGATAATGATATGGCTTTTACTCTTATTGAGTTTTCCTATAATGAGAAAAAATATGTGATGGGTTCCTGTGTTTTACCTGCTAACGCAGAGGAATGTAAAGAAAATATATCTTTTATATTTCAAGACAGAGTTTTTGAAAGTTTTGAGGAATTTCAAACTGCTATTATTATAGATAATAAAAACATCTTACAATTAGAAAAACCCCTTGAAATTTTAAGAGCAGGAATTATTGATAATGAGCCTATGCTGAAAACGCCATGGGGAGATAAAAGATTAGCTGATAAAGCTGTTAATAAATAGCGTGTCGCTTTGAAAGGAGTACAAATTTATGGCATTATTGATGTTTAGAACTTTTGGAGTGATTATAGTATCATTTATAGTCTTAATTATGTATGTTTTGCATAGAAAGAAAAATGGGAAGTTTATAAAACGAAAGGCTGTCAATGAAGAAGAAAAAATAAAATATCAAAAATGGGAAAAAATAATCAATGTGATGGCAGTTGTTGGGTTATTGATTCTCGGTATATTTATAACTGTTCCTTGTTGCTTGGATATACCTTATTTACTATCTAACAATTTAGTTGAAGTTACCGGAGAAGTTACACAAGGTGCAATGTCAGGAGAAAACTCTAATAGTGAAAGAAGAATACATATTAGAGATGAGAAAACTGGAGAAGAACATTCATTAAAATATTGGGGAACAGGTAGCGATTTAGGAGATAAGATAACTGTAAGGTATTTACCACACACAGAATATGGGTATGTAGTTGAATAGAATAAAAATAAATATCCTATTTTGTTTTGGGAAATTTGTAGATTACCTGTAATCTGCCACAACTGAATATGACCGTCAAGGTCAGATAAAGAAACCGATGTATTGAGCGTAAAGCGATCATGCGTCGGTTTTTCTTATTTCATGAGCTGACAGAATTCCGACTGTATATCGCCTGTGAGGAAAGTATCGGGGACTATGGATTTTGCAGAATTGTGCGTTACAAGGCTTGAACAGGAACTCTGTACACAAAATTTTTTCTTCCATTCTTTAAGTTGATGAAGTATAATGAGATATGAAAAAGTGAGGTTTTAAATACTCGAATTTAAACAATCATTTTTATATAGCTGGAACTATGGAGGGCAAAAAATGAATGATTTTTTACGAATGTGTTTGAATATAATTACACAAATAGGCCCCTATTTAGTTGTACTTCTTCTTTTGAAATATCTTATAAATCTTCAACAAAAGAGAGCTAAAGAACGAGAGGAAGAACAGAAAAAGGGAATAATTAGAACGCATTATACAATAAAAACAGAGAAAACATTGACTATTATATTTGTTTTTGGAATTTTATTTACAGGAGGTTGTACTGTAGCAAGTGCTATCCAACAGGATGATATATTTCCTCCCTTGGTATTTGGCATTGCATTTGTTGTGTTTTTTATAGGCTCATTGAATATGATTATGTGGAAACTGGAAGTGGATGAAGATGAAATCACATGGCGTTCAACTTTTGGCAGAAAGAGAACTTTTCACTTTGAAGATATTACCTATTGCGAGAGAAGGAAAGGTTCTATGCGTGTATATGTAAATGGAGAAAAATTATTTACCATTGATAGTAATATTGACAAAGAAGAATTTATGGAGGACATAAAAAGAAGAAGAATCCCTGTAAAATCTTACTGGGCAAATCAGCATAAGAAAAATCGTAAATGACATAGATTTTATAACAGTACGATGTTAGACAACTGAATATGACCGTAAAGGAAGATGAAATATGAAAAAAGAGTTGAAACAAATATTGCTTATATGTTTATTTTTAATTATTGGTTGTGTACTTGGTTATTTTGTAGCACTTAATCAAATGAATCAACTTAGTGACCCTGAGTACATTGCGTTTTGGACAAGTCAAAATATGTCTGTTCCTGAACCATTAGGATTTACAAGAAGTATTCTTTCTTTTGGATTGCTTTTTGCTGGAATACCAACAGGTTTGATTTTTTATAGTGGTTTAGTTAAGAAATGGCTAACTCCTATCGCACCTAAAATTATAATTGGATTTGTTACTTTCCCGATTTATACACTTGCTGGAGTAATCGGTTCAATTCCTTTTATCATCTATAAAGGAATTTTTCTATTCAAAAATAATAGATGTAAATGACAACGAGCTTTTCAAGAGTAGGGTGTTTATCAACTACTTTTTAAGGCAACCACGCAAGGACGATCAGCTACATAGTTGGTCGTTTTTGTTTATCCATTTGCAGATTATCCGTAATCTGCCACAACTGAATATGAACGTTAAGGTCAGATGAAGAAACCGATGTATTGAGCGTAAAGCGATCATGCGTCGGTTTTTCTTTTTGCAAAATAGTCCGGTGGACTGTTTTGTAAAACCGAAGGAACTGACGGAGCTTGGGACGGGGCGAAGTCAGTTTGTTCGGGCGGGAGTACGGAGGGTGCAACCCTTTGTGCATGGGTACAGGGAATGCAATATCCCTGTGCAGGTCAAGGGCGGCAGCCTTGCCCAGTTAAGTGGCGTTTCGCCACTTAGTACTGGGTATTACTTGACGCAGAAAGCCGCAAGGAATCAGCTTCGCTGCCCTTCTCCCCTGTCGGGGAAATCAAAAAGAAAAGGAGGAACTCATGTGAAATTAACAAGACACAATGGACGAGCCGGAAAGAATGGCGTTTATAATCCGAAGCACAATGACCGCAGTTTTGACATTGCCAACAGCGAACACATTGACGAAGAACGAGCCAAACAAAATCTCTATTGGGACTGTTACAATGGCTTCCGCAATTTCAAAAATCCCGAAAAGGAAAATGAGCTGTCTGCCACTTTTGAAGATGTGGAACAGCTTTTTTATCGTCAGCGGTATCGTGATTTTGTGACCGGACAGAACGAAAGAAATGTGAAGAACCGACACCCTGAAAGAAATAAGGAAACCGGAGATTTACTCAAAAGCAAAAAGACCTGTCCAGAGGAAACGGTCTATCAGATTGGAACGCTTGATAATCATGTTCCACCGGAATTGCTCATTGAGATCGTCACAGAATTTATGGAAATCGTAAATGAGCGTTTCGGTTCTCATGTCCATATCCTGAATTGGGCTCTGCACTTGGATGAAAGTACCCCTCATATTCACGAGCGTCATGTGTTCGACTGTGAAAATCAATATGGGGAGATTGCCCCACAACAGGAAAAGGCTTTGGAAGCACTGGGGTTTGAACTGCCGGAACCGGAGAAGCCTGTCGGAAGAAAAAATAACCGCAAGATGACTTTCGATTCAGCTTGCCGAGTGCTGCTGTTTGATGTGGCGAAAAAGCATGGCTTACAACTGGAAGAAGAACCGGAATATGGTGGTCGTGCATATCTGGAAAAACAGGACTATATTCTTTTCAAGCAAAAGGAGCAACTGGCAGCACAGGAGCAAAAGCTGGAAGAACTCACGATGAAGATTGAGGATGTGGAAGCTCTGGTGGACGAGGTTGCCGATATTGCCTATGACAAGGCGGTTGAGGTCGTTGCTGATACTGTGAAACTGGAAACGCACAAGGAGGATATTAAGCTGGTGGAGCAGTCTAAGGCATGGGTTCTCTCCCCTGAGCGTAAGGCTTCAAAGAAAGAAATCGAGTATGCAACGAAACGATTGGATGGCGTGATTGCCAGAATCACAAACGCTATGAAATCAACCATTCAGAAAATTCAAACCACGCTGATGAAACCGGAGGTCAAAAAAGCCGGAACGGAGCAAATCAAGAAGAAAGCCAAAAGTTCCATTATAGAGCAGTTGAGCCGAAAAAAGAAAGAAATGGCAGAGCGTGAAGTCAGCCGGACACTTCCGGCGAAAAGCAAAAAACAGGATATGGAACTCTAAAGCACTTGCTGTTTTCACTTTGAAAATGACAGGTGCTTTTGCTTTAGGAAGCAAGAAAATATCTTCCATTCTTTAGGTTGATGAAGTATAATGATAGTAAGAAATTTTTTGTAATGACCTTAATCCAATAAGTGATTTTGCAATTATCAAGTAAAGGATGTAATTATATGAAGAAAGTACTGTTGCTTTTCAGTGTGATTATTATACTCGGTTTAACAGGCTGCTCTAACAAATATTTCAATGACTGGTTTAGCTCTGAACAAAATGAAACGGATAAGATGTGTCAACAAATTATCGAGGCATGTAAGCAACAGGATTCAGAGAAACTCAAATCTCTATTTTCCGAAGAAAGCAAAAAGAACATTGAGAATTTAGACACTGAAATCTCTGCTTTTTTCGATTATATTGAGGGCAGTATCCAAAGTTTTGAGGGCGATTGTGCATCATCAAGTGAAAGCAACTATGGTAAAAGGAAAACGGAATTGGATGGTATGTATCTCATATTGACAGAGAAGGAACGGTATTGTATGAATTTTTATATGTATAGTGAGGATGATGAAAATGCCCAAAATGTGGGGATATATAAAATTGAAATTGCATTAGAGAGCGAAGTGGCTGAGGATAATTTTATATGGGATAATCCCCCAAACGGTATTTTTGTTGGAGGACAAAATTGATTTTTGTTATGAGAGAACATTAAAGTATAAATTTCGGATGGTATAAGAAAAACTGACTACAATTAAATCTTCACAGCTTTACTAAGCAAGAGATCCGAATGATATGCTCCCTTCATGATGACAGTTTGTTTTTTCACTGTCTCTCATAAAGGGAGCATATCAGAAAAGGTCTCCTGCTTTTTTTCCCAAAAACTGAATATGGAACTCTAAGGCACTTGCTGTTTTCGTTTTGAAAATGACAGGTGCTTTTGCTTTAGGGAGCAAGAAAATATCTTCCATTCTTTAGGTTGATGAAGTATAATGTAAGCAACAAACTTGAAGTTTAAGGGAATGATATTATGGATTTTGCTATATTTAGATTGTTTATAAGAGTTTCATTATTTGTTATAGCTTTAATTGCTTGCATTATCTATCTAATTAAAAAAAGAAAACTTATCTATTCGATATTTTTTGATAAAGAAGCGATAAAAAAAGAATATACTGGAAAAAATGATATAATATTTCTTCGATTGGCTAATACCATTCTTGTTATAGTAGCTATTCTTTTAATCTTATATTTGAAAGATTTTGTTTTAGATATGCCTTACATCATAAACAAACAGTATAGTTATGCAGAAGGATATGTAACTGAACAATCTCATGGTGGTGCAGATATATCTTCTGAAAGAAGAAGTATTTTTCTATATGATAAAGTTAAAGATGATGAAATCGAAATCACAGTATTTTCAAGGTATGTTGATAAAAATACTTATTTAAAGGTACAATATCTTCCGCATACGAAATATGGTGCTATTGTAGAAAATAAATAATTCATTCTAAAAAGAAAAATCCCAGTTTGTATAACTGGCAACCCAACCACAATTAAATCTTCACAGCTTTGCTAAGCAGGAAATCTGAAAAGGTCTCCTGCTTTTTTGCACCTAAAATTAAATATGGAACTTTAAGGCACTTGCTATTTTCGTTTTGAAAATGACAGGTGCTTTTTTCGTTTCAGGAAAGGAGTCACATGAATGTATTTGAAATTGTAAAAGAAAATGTTACTGCCCGACAAGCCGCAGAAGCCTATGGCTTGAAAGTGGGTCGCACAGGTATGGCGTGCTGTCCGTTTCACTCGGATATGTCCCCCAGTATGAAGCTGGATGAACGCTATTACTGTTTTGGCTGCGGAGCAACCGGAGACGCTGTTGATCTCACAGCGAAGCTATTCGGTATCGGGCTGAGGGAAGCTGCTGTCAAACTTGCTGAAGATTTTGGTCTTAACTATGACAGCCGACAAAAGCCCAGTGTCCGCCCTCGTATTCGTGAGCCGACACCGGAGCAGAAATATCAAAAAGAAGAAAATCATTGCTACAAGGTGCTGACGGATTATTTTCATCTTCTTAGAGAATGGGAAAAGAAATACGCTCCTAAACAGCCGGATGAGGAATGGAATCCTCTGTTTGCAGAAGCACTGTATAAGAAGAACTATATCGAATATCTGCTTGATATTCTTCTGTATGGTTCATTGGAGGAACGAAAAGCACTTGTGGCAGAACAGAGAAAGGAGGTGTTGAAACTTGAACAACGAATTGCAGAACTGTCAGCAGACAGAACCATGCACAGTAGAAGAAATCCGAAACAGCTTAGAGCAGAGCGAGAAAGGTAAGGTTTATAATACTGCCGCAAATTATAAGCGTGTTCTGCAATATGACCCACTTTTGAAAGGGGCTATCCGAAAAAATCTTCTGACCGAAAGAATCGACATTGTGAAGCCACTCGGTTGGTATCGTGACAGCCCGACATTGACGGATGTGGATGTGAAATATCTGCTCCTATATTTTGAAGAAAACTATGGATTGACCGTAGAGAAGAAAATTATAGACGCAGTTGCGGTTATTGCCAATGAAAACCGTTACCACCCTGTCTGCGATTTTCTCAATGCCCTGCAATGGGACGGAACGGAACGCATACGCTTCTGTCTGCACCACTTTCTCGGTTCTGATACAGATGATTACACCTATGAAGCATTGAAGTTGTTTCTGTTGGGTGCTATCTCACGAGCTTTTAAGCCGGGGTGCAAATTTGAGGTTATGCTCTGTCTTGTAGGCGGTCAGGGAGCCGGAAAGTCCTCTTTCTTCCGTTTGCTTGCAGTCAATGATGATTGGTTCTCTGATGACTTGAAAAAGCTGGATGATGAAAATGTGTACCGCAAAATGCAGGGGCATTGGATTATTGAAATGTCGGAAATGATTGCAACCGCCAACGCTAAGAGCATTGAAGAAATCAAGTCCTTTCTGAGCCGCCAAAAGGAAACCTATAAGATACCCTATGAAACACATCCGGCAGACAGAAAACGACAATGTGTGTTTGGAGGTTCTTCCAATACCCTTGACTTTCTTCCCCTCGACCGAACAGGCAACCGCCGCTTCGTTCCGGTTATGGTCTATCCTGAAAGGGCTGAGGTTCATATTTTGGCAGATGAACAGGCTTCAAGAGAGTATATCAATCAGATGTGGGCAGAAGCTATGGAGATTTACAGAAGCGGAAATTTCCGTCTGAGATTCAGTCCGGCTATGAACGCTTATCTGAAAGCCCACCAAAAGGACTTTATGCCGGAGGACACAAAGGCAGGACAGATTTTAGACTATTTGGAACGCTATTCCGGCAGCATGGTCTGTTCCAAACAGCTTTATAAGGAAGCACTGGGGCATGATTATGACGAACCGAAACAATGGGAACTGCGAGAGATCAACGACATTATGAATAACGCTGTCACAGGCTGGAGGGCGTTCAGCAATCCTAGGTATTTTCCAGAGCCTTACCGCAGACAAAAAGGCTGGGAGCGTATCAGGAACGACAACGAGCCTGACAACAGCATGGATGGTTTTCAAGAAATCCCGACAGAGGAAATGGAACAGTTAGGGCTTCCGGAAGAATGGTTGAAGCAAAAATAAAAGCTCGTTGTCGCTTCGGTTGTCGAGCCGGTTGTCGGTCTGGTTGTCGGGCAAAAATCCCGAAAGCCTTGATATTGCGGCACTTTTCCCTCTCTGACAACCATGACAACCAATATTATAAAGAAAAAGGAAATAGTAAAAAGATAGTATCGCCCGATAAAGAAAAAAGGTTTTCTGATGTCCGTTGTCGGAACTTCGTTGTCAGACCTTTCCTTGTCGGGCTTTTTTCATTCAAGGAGGAATATCGTATGACAAATATTGTGAACAGTACACTACCCACCCCAAATAACCATTCGGAGAAAAACAAACCGGATGGAGTTTTTGTGATTAAGCAAGGCAAAACAAATTATAAAGTCAAAGTGTTTTTTGACCATAGTAGCGGTTTGACTGCTGAGGACAGATTGAAACGCATTATTCAGGCAGAAGCAGAGAGAGAATCTGCGTAAGTAATATAAAAAATATCCACGCACCCCCTTGACAAAAGCTTTCAGAAGATACCCTCCTTGCCGCTATGGAAACCGCAGGGAATAAAGACTTTGATTCGGAGACAGAGAAGAAAGGACTGGGGACTCCGGCAACCAGGGCAGGTATCATTGAAAAACTGGTTTCTTCCGGCTATGCAGTCAGAAAAGGAAAGCAGATCTTGCCAAGCACAGAGGGCAGGGAACTGGTGAATGTCATGCCGGCTTATCTGAAATCTGCCGCAATGACTGCCGAATGGGAAAATCAGCTTTTAATGATGGAAAAAGGGCAGATCACCGATACACAGTTTATGGGTGAGATCACTTCTTTAGTCGGTAAGATTCTTTCTGTGTGCAGGGAAATACCGGAAACGGAAAGGAGAAGGTTCCAGAAAGCAAGGGAAGTGATCGGTAAGTGTCCGGTCTGCGGCTCTGATGTCTACGAAGGAAAGCAGAATTTTTACTGCTCCAACAGGCAGTGTGATTTTGCCCTTTGGAAAGAAAACCGTTTCTTAGGAAGCATGGAGAAAACACTGGATAAAAAGATGGCAGTGGAGCTTCTTGATAAAGCCTGCACCCATGTAAAAGGGCTGTATTCCAGAAAAAAAGATATAAAGTTTGACGCAGATCTTTTACTGACACTGGAGGACGGAAAGCCAAGGTTCCATCTGGAATTTCCAAAGAAGAAAAAGAAATAAGACAAGGAGGTAGGCAGTATGTCGAAATTACAGGACATCCGGGAACTGGCACAGGAACATGCGACATTGGTGAGCAGTTCGCCAAGGGACTGGATGGGTTATATGGATACCGCAGCGAGACTATACCGGTATCCTTTTACAGACCAGTTACTGATCCACGCACAGCATCCACAGGCAACCGCCTGTGCGTCCCTGGAACTGTGGAATGAGAAGATGTTCCGCTGGGTAAACCGGGGAGCTAGGGGAATCGCCCTGCTTGACGAGAATGGTCATAATACCAGACTCCGGTATGTGTTTGATATTTCAGATACGCACATGGTGGCAGGCGGAAGAAGCCCTTACCTGTGGCAGATGCAGGAACATCAGCAGGAAGAGATCCTTAACCATTTAGCAGAAGCGTATGGTCTGGAAGAAAAAGATACAGGGACTTTATCGGATGCGTTGATGGCGGTTGCAAGGGAAATGGTCGCAGACAGTCTGGAAGAATATCTGGACGGCTTGGAATATGCAGCGGAAGGAACGTATCTGGAAGATCTGGATGAAGTTACGATCCGCAGTGATTTCCGCCAGCTTGCAACGGACAGTGTATATTACATGCTTTCCAGACGATGCGGGCTTGAACCGATGGAACTTCTGGAAGAAGAGGACTTCATGCATATCACAGATTATAACCGGCTGTCTGTACTGACCTTTCTTGGAAATGCAGCAAGCCAGATCAGTGAGAGTGTTCTGATTGACATTGGAAGGACGGTACATAAAATTTCTCTGGAAGAAGCCAGAAAAGAGGTTGAAATTTCCAATGAAAGGAATTATAATAACTTTAACACGTTAATGCGTGAAAATAAAAATAAGGGCGTAGAAAACAACAAAGAAGAAAATATCGAGAATGAAGGAGGAACCGACTATGGAACTGACATATCATCGCAAGGGGGATTACCTGTTTCCGAACCTGACCGTAGAGGAGGAAGAAGTGACAATAGGGAAATACGGGATGCTTCGGAGGACATTCCTGAAGGAACACAAGAACAGCCTGTATCAGAGCCTGTTCCTGACAGGAAAGCTGAACAGCCATCTGGCAGAGATCGAGAAGGCAGCACAGGAGAGGATGGACAGCCAGATGGAGAAACTGCTGAAGAACCATCCGGCACCGGACAAGGAAGCAGACCCGATGGCCTGGACAGCACATATGAACGCACTGATGGCAACAGCGGAAGAGAGCATCTTGACGGAATTGGTATACAGCTAGTTGAAGATACAAGAGAAGATGGACTGAGCAAAGCAGAGGAAGAAATTGCCTCTGCTTTATCTTTGCCCGAATATCCTACAGCAAATGAACAGAAAAGGCAGATTGGTGAAAGAGTAGCTGCTTTATATGCCGGGGAGATTCCTATTCCGGAAAGTGTTGTGGATGATATTTTACGGACGGGAGGAAACCGGACAGGAAGCCAGCTGCGTATCATCTATAACTTTATGAGTGAACAGTCACCGGGAGAATACACGGAGTTTGTAAAGCGTGAGTATGGAAAAGGCGGCAAAGGTTTTCAGATGGATGGAAGGGAGTATTCCGTCTGGTTTGATGAAACTGGGATGCAGATCGCAGTCGGGCATACGGTGGCAGACCAGATTCTGGATAAAGCCTTTTTATCCTGGAAAGATGTCAGCAGACGTATCCATCAGCTTTTAGACCAGGGTGAATATGCACCGCAGTCTGTATTGGATGCAGCAAGAAACAATGCAGTAAAAGAACATGCACAGGCTCTTGCCTATATGAAAGGGGATATGGCAGAAGGGGTAGCCGAGATTGTTTTTGATGAGGAGGATTTACCACATCTTCACAGTATCTATCCGGAGATCACGGATTATCTGGAAGAAAAGCTGGAAGATCCACAGTGGCTTTCGGAACTGAATGAAAGACTGGATGCACTGGCAGAAGCCTATGAAGAAAATCATTCCATTATGCGTTTCCATCATTATGATCCTATAAATATCTCAAAGCAGTTTCAGAAGTTTGCGGATGAGGTCATCCCTTATCAGGCAAGAGACGGGTTTGCATGGAAAGACCATCCGATGTTCATTACGCAGGATGAGATTGATGCTTATCTTGCAGGAGGTGGAGCGTATTCGCAGGGCAGGCTTAGGACGTATTCCTTTTATCTGCT
>NZ_JBBMEI010000048.1:0-24580 GCF_040096655.1 Blautia intestinihominis
ACCGATTTGCTTTTTCATCGGCTCTGCTCCTGATGCCGGTTCTTTACTTTGTCCTTCGATTTCTTTGGCATCATTGCTCTGTAAGTTGCAAGACGCTTGTGAATAGAAGGCTTATTCGCTTTTTGAATCTGTTTCTGGGAAAACTCACGGAAAGCAGCATTGAGGGCATCCTGATCACGTCCTTTAAAAAACACCAGATACATCGGTGGATCTTTACTCTTATCTTTTTTCAAAGCATAATTGATCCCGTATTTTCTGGCATAACGTTCAAAGGACTTGATATTCTTATTTGTGATCTCGATATTGACCATCCCGGCATTTTGTTTTGCCAGCTCTTTTACCGTGACCTTTCCCTGTTTCGGCTGATTCTTCTTCGCTTTCTTCTCTACCGATTTCTGCTTCTGATGACGCAGATAAGCAGCAAGAACCTTTTTCAATAAATCTGCTGTTACTTTGGTAGTCCGAATGCAGAACGTGACCGTTTTCTGAGTTACCTCTTCCTGCATGATTTTCCCTCCTTTCAGCGATTTAACTGCTGTCCAGATCTGTAATCATGGCAACCACCTCCTTCATTCTTTACTCTTCCTCCGCACACAACGCTTTAAAAAATTCTTTTCCTTTTGGTGTAACCAATGTCTGTGAACCAAGATGTCCATTGTTAAAATAGTCTTTTACAATAAACAGATCATTGTTCTTCTCCACCGCATAGGGTAACAGCGTGCCGGATGGACTCCTATATAGAAATCCTCTATTTAAAAGAAGTTTCACAAATTTTCTTTCTGGAAATTCAATCTCTTTTGCCGTCGTTCGAATATTGGTGCATTCTCCTGTAATCATGAAATGATCATAATAATCTGCTTTTGGCTGCATATCCTTTACACGATTTTGCAATTCTCGATTTCGATTGTTTTCTGCCAAAAGTCTCTCGGCAAATTCCAAAAGAAGTTCCGGGTTATCTTTTACCCTGTCTAAAAGATCGGTCTCTAAATATCCGCCTGTTTTCCTAATAGCCGGAAGTACCTCATCAAATACCCACTTCTCAAAATTCTGTGCTGACTTTAAACGACTTTTTGTAATCAGCCGATATACATCTCCCTCTGGAATAAAAATCATTGGCTGTACCCCACCTGATGTAAGGACGCCCCGTTTCAGGGCCCCCTTGCAATGAACATTTATCGCATTTCTTGGTTTTGCATATCCCAAAGCAAATGCTACATCCATTCCAGAAAATAAAAGTCTGCCTCCATCTTCAATCATACGGATGGAACCAAACTCCGAATTGTGAAACTCTGTGATTTTATAATCCGTCTTCTCCATCCTCTTCTCCATCCTCTTCTCCTCCTGAACCGGCAAGTAACATCAAACCATTTTCAATGATTGTGCTCCTAATAAACTCTGCTACATTCACGGTTAAATAACCAAGATATTCTGCAAGGAAACTACTATATTCCTCTTCTGTCAACAATTCCTCCAGTGCTTCCAAATGAGCTGTCACTTTAGAAGTCTGCTTTCCGCCAAGCAGCTTGCCTAATATTTCTGTAAATTCCTCTGTGTCACATGACTCAAACATACATAAGATCATCTCCATTGTTGTTTCCAAAACTAAACGATCCATTTTCATTTTTGTCAGCTCTTCCATTGTTTTCATGGAAGTCATAAGTGCATCGCTTGTCATATGTTCTGTATTGATTCTTCCTTCTGAATCAACCAATCCTATTGCAAATAATTCTAAAAAGTATTTTCTCATAAATCTTGTCCTCCTATCGAAATGGCATTTCTTGTTCAAGTTCTTCTGGTATATCGAATGGAATCTTCCTCTTCTCTGCTGGTTGAAATCCGTCAGATTCTTCTTTTTTTGTTTTGGCTTCTGCAAACTCTACATTATCCATAATGACTTCGGTATAATAGGATGCAGTTCCAGTCTGTTCATCTTTGATCTGAGAGATTACCAACTCTCCGGAAAGAGCAATCTTAATTCCTTTTTCAAGATATTTCTCCACAAATTCTGCATTATTTCCATAAGCTGTGATCATCACTACAAATGCTTTGCTTGTGCGATTTCTTTTTACTACCAGTGGAAACCTAGATACTTTGGTTTGTCCCTTTTGCGTAGATGTCAGCTTAGTTTCTGGATCTCTGGCAAGTCTACCCATTAAAACAATCGTATTCATTCTTTTTGTCCTCCCTTTCTTCCTGCAACACCCTTCCCTGGTATTTCAAACAGGATAATAATCTGTGCATTTTCTGCACGAAAAAATGAGGAATGGATTCGAACCATTCCCCACTTGCTACAGGATTTCTCCTGTAATATAAATAAGAAAATCTAAGTATTCACATTTGGGCTTTGTCTGTACATATACATCTGATCGTTATCATTCCAGATAACCCGGCTGTAAAAATACAGTCACAGTCTCTGTTTCAGCAGAGGTCCTGTACCCTTCGGTGGTATCATTATTGCTTCGCTCTTCCCGTAGGAGTCTTCGCCTGCACGAGCCGGATTATCTCCGGTAAGCATGTTCCTCAAGATGTATCAGCTCCTTCAATTGTCAAGGTGCAATCGGAAGAACTGTCTGAACCTCTTTTACGTTTGTGATTTTTGGAAATCAGAGGATTTTCAATTTGCCTTCCATATACTCTGTATTGGGAGCGACAAAATCGGACATGATTTTAGAAATTTTTTGAAATTATTTTTTGAAGTGTAAAAAGATATAAAAAAAAGATGCCAGGATTTCTCCTGACACCATAGTGACTATGCCAACTTCGTGCCCACTGGGCACAAGGTTGATTGTATTATTCTTCATTTCCTAATGATATTGGTTCTTTCTTTGTTTTCTTGTTTTTAGATATCATCTTATGACCTGTGTAAATAGCCATAATCATACAAAGCAAAGAACTTGCCGCAAAATATTTATGGCTTGATTTTGAACCTTTATATCCGCTATAAAAAGTTCCTAGCATCGTTATCAATGCTCCGACAGACCAATATTCATGAGCTTTCATTCTAACATCTCCCTTTGTGTTAATTTTAATATGTACCGTTTGATGAAATATGCAAACAGGAATTTGGAACGTGCTTTATAAATTTTTTCCGATCCCCTCAAGTTCGTTCATGGAATCCTTGTTTTTTTCAAGTTCATCTCTGGCTGTTGCATAATATGATTTTTTGAAAAGCATATCCCATGAAAGATATTTTGCCATACAGTCAAACTGCTTATCAATCAGCTCATACTGGATACTGTCTACGGGAGAACCGCCTACAACAATCGTGCCAACTTTTTTATTTTTTAACTGCAATCCACGGCAGTAGCACTTATCAATGATAAGTTTCAATTGTGCTGACATTCCCCACCAATAAACTGGTGTAGCAAAAAGAATCATATCTGCGGCAGCAATTTTATCAATTGTAGGATTTGTATCATCCTTATCGACGCATCCCTTAGAGCATTGACAGACACCACATCCCTTGCATGGTGCAATGTTGAGTTTGTCAGGTTCAATGATTTCAATTTCATTCTTTTCTGATGCTCCTTTTATAAATGCATTGATTGCTGTCAGCGTGTTTCCTTTTCTGGCACTTCCATTAATGATTACAATTTTCATGCGTGTATCCTCCAACTTCCGATTTCATGATATCATTTCTAATACAGATTTTACCGTATTTTTCAGATTCAGTCCATCTTTTAATCCCATTCGATAGAAAAATTCTTCTGTTTCTGCTCCACTGCTAAAAATTGCATTACAGTATTCCGTAATCACTTCTTCCTGTTCTTGGGATAACGTTTCCAGTAATTTCTGGTATTTCTTATCAATCTCACTTACTGGCTCTTTATCCTGCTTTAACTTCCATTCTGAATATGCTTTCCCCATATGCTCTGTAATTGTCAGATTCACAAATTCCTGCACTTCCTCGGATATGGTGCTCGCAGATTCCTGTTTATCTTTCTTTTTATCATTTGATTTTTCAAGTGTCGTGTCATCAATATAACGAATGATTTCTCGAATATTTGACTTCATCGACTGCAGATATCCTTTCATCAGCACAGCTACTTTTCTAGCATCCGATTTTTCGGTTTCTTTTTCCAGCATATAAAACTCTTCCAGTTCTTTCAGAATATCCATCCCTGCTTTCATCTGAAATTCCACCTCAAGCAAATCATCCATCACTTTATATAATTCTTCCATTGTTTATTTCTGCCTTTCCATATAGCGCCACTATATTTTCCACAATCATCCAAAAATAAATTCCTGTAATCCACATTTCACAACTTCAATTACTGCAACTATCCCCATACCGATATGTGGGAGTAGAACAAACACTACTGTCGTAATAATCGCTGATTTCATTGTCCAGTCCGTACTGATTCCAAACCCAATACTCAAAACTTCTGTCACAACAGAGATTCCGGCTATCAGATAGCAGAATCCAGCAGATAACCCAACCAGGAACACCAGCACAATATTCACCGCTGCAAGTACCAGCCAAACAGGAGCTGCAATAATTCGAAATGGCAGTTTTATCATAAATCTCAACATAATTCTTCCTCCTACTTTGTGCCCAGTGGACACAAGGTTATTTTAGCATATCTGCCAGATATGACTATCTCTTTTTAAACTTCGTGCCCAGTGGGCACAAAGTTCTTACCTGTCTGGAATATCCTTCCCCCAGTACATGTCATGTCGAACTTCAGCATCATAAAACTGATTGATTGTTGCAGGAGCGTTATACAATACCGTCAGCATATACTGCCGGATATTCTTCACTTTGCTTGTACTCCTGTCAAGACTGAAAAACACATACTGGATGTGTTCATACCCGACTTTGAGCAAACGGCTCTTGACCACTTGTGTAGGCACAGCTTCCCCATTGATCTGTTGATATGTCTTTGTCGAACATATTGCATCCAGCATCAGCTCTACCAGCTCTTCTACTCGTCCAGTTCCATAGCTCTGACAAAGGATCTCATATTCGATATTATCATGAATTAACTGTCGATACTCATTTCTCTCCTGTATCCTATCTCTCCCTTTCTCTTGTTCAGATAGATATTGATAAGATTCATTCTCACTAAATTCAGTATAATTATATTCAGTATTATTACAGTTTGTTTTTGAAACTTCTTGAAGTTTGTTTTCTAAACTTCTTGAAGTTTGTTTTTCAAACTCCTTGAAGTTTGTTTTTGAAACTTCTTGAAGTTTATTTTTCAAACTTCCTGAAGTTTGTTTTTCAAACTTCTGTGTATTTACGGGCTTTTCCGGCTCTTTTTTTGCATATTCTTCTATTTCTGTCTCTGTATTTTCTTTTCTCTCTGCTACATTTTCCGGTGTTTCTTCCGAATCAAAGATTGCTGGCTCATCTGGATATTCTGTCAGGCTGAAATTTTTCACGTAAATAACATTTGTTTTTCCAAGTCCGATTCGCCTCTTCTCAATCAATCCAATCCCTTTTTCCTGATCCAGCTCTTTTAGACAATTCACAGCCTTATTCCTGCCACAGTTAAGCATTTCCATAATCTCTTCCACCGAAAAGAAAATATATGCCCTGTCCTCTTCATCAAACCACCGGTTCTTGATGGACAGTGACATCCGGTCTAACATCAGTCCGTACAGCACCTTTGCTTCGCAGGAGAGATTTTTAAAATATTCACTTGTAAACAGCAGTTTGGGAATACGATAAAAACTGTACATATCGCATTCCATTCCTTGAAAATAATGGAATGTTGCTCTTATACTCATGACACATCCCTCCCTTCGTACTTATCAATGATTCTGATTGCTCCATTCCTCCAAAAGCTGACATATAACAGTCCGTATCTTCTGTTCATCATACTCTGGAGGAAAATACTTCTTAATTTCATCCTGTTTTAATGTTACCGTTGTTTTCTTTTTACGCTCTCCTATAACCAGGAGCCGCACAATCTCTTTTGTCAGCGTTTTTTCTTCTCGATGTTGCCTTATTTTTTTTGCCTGTTCCAGACTTGGATATTTTCCGGTACTCTCATGCACTTCCTCCACCATCTCCTGTTCTGGAACCGTAAGGTAGGAAAGCTCTACACCTACCTGCAATCCGATTACATCACGATCTACTGCGTTTAATAGGTCATTCATCAGATAAGTAAGCCGGATATAGCGATACACCTGCCTTGCACTGTCATTTGCGTTCTTTCCAATGTCTTTCGCACTGATACCGCCTGATGTTCCCTGATGATTCATTGCTTCCATCTTCATACGGTAAGCAAATGCCTTTTCACTTGGGAGTATATTAGGTCTCTGCAGATTGCTGTCTACCATCGCACGGACAGCTGTATCTTGATCCATATTTCTGATAATAACCGGAACCTCTTTAAGACCAGCAAGTTGTGCCGCATGTCTCCTTCTGTGACCGGCGATGATTTCATATTCACCATCACCCAGCGGTCGTACCAGTAATGCTGTAAGAATTCCCTCTTCTTTCACACTTTCCACCAGTTCCGCCATTGCCTCATCATCATTTACTTGAAATGGATGGTTCTCGAAAGAATGTAAATGCTCAAGTGAAACCTGCTGGATATCGTTCGTTTCTTCTCCTCCTCCAAGTAATTCATCATAAGATGTCAGTTTTATCTTCGATGCACTTCTACCTTTCATCCAAAAGCACCTCCTGTGTCATCTGCCAATATGCAGCCGCTACTTTTCCTTTTGGATCATGCTCAAATATGCTGATTCCTTCCGCACTGATTTCAGCTGCTCGTACTGAAAATGGAATACTCTGTGGAAAAATCTTAATCTGGTTTCCATATGTATCAAAAATCAGATCAGATATATCTCTTGCATAGTTCGTTCGGTTATCCACCATTGTGATCAATATACCTCCAATTTTCAGTTGTTTGTTCAGCTGTCTTCGCACCTTTCCTATCGTCCGTATCAGCTGTTCTAGACCCTTTACAGGAAGATAAGCCGCCTGGACAGGTATAATAACTGCATCGACACTGGCAAGTGCATTGATCGTCAGCATTCCAAGTGATGGCATACAGTCAATCAATATATAGTCGTATTCTTCTCTCATTCTTTCTATATATTGTTTTAAGACAAGTTCCCTGCTCATAATATTTACAAGTGAAACTTCCATTCCAGAGAGTTCGATGTTTGCCGGAATCAAATCAATTCCTTCCTGGTGATGTAAAATTCCCAGTGTATTTTCAAATAGTTCATCTTCTACAATCTTTGTCAGAATAGTAGCCAGTGTGATTGGTAATTCATCTGGGTTATGATACCCAAGACTTGCTGTCATACTTCCCTGCGGATCATTGTCAATCAC
Source organism: Blautia intestinihominis (assembly GCF_040096655.1). Taxonomy (NCBI): domain Bacteria; kingdom Bacillati; phylum Bacillota; class Clostridia; order Lachnospirales; family Lachnospiraceae; genus Blautia; species Blautia intestinihominis. The sequence continues at coordinate 7,295 of NZ_JBBMEI010000048.1, forward strand.
AAGCACTTTCTTCCCTGCTTTTGCAAGTCCGACTGCCAGATTCACGCAACTTGTTGTCTTGCCAACCCCGCCTTTTTGTGAACACAATGCCAGCACTTTACAATCCTTCATTACTTTCTCTTCCATCCTTTTTATCCTCCCATAAATAACTTGAACCTTTCAGCATCCATAATGCTGCTTCCAAAAATGCAAGATACCGTTCTGTCATACTATCAAGAACCGGTTCTGAAATAACTGGTTTTTCAGACTTCAAATCTTTTGCCACATCCTCCAAAACCAAACTCATTTCCTTCATTTCTGACCGGATAATCTCAATTGTTTCTTTCTTTCCAACAACACATACCTGATTGTAAATGCATGATCGGACGATATAATCCTGTTTTTTCATTCCGCTCACTTTCACTCGTTCTTCGATTGTTGCTTTTTCATAAGAATTCACCCGAAAAGAAATGGTCGTTGTGTTGTGTTTTCCATGTCTGTCACCAGCCATCGCTTATTCCTCCTCTTCCTCATGTTTCTTATCTAGCAAACCTGCTAATTTACTCTGTGTAGACGGATACAGATGTGAATAAGTGTTCAACGTGGTTTCCACCTTTTCATGTCCAAGGCGTTCTGCAATCTCCAATGGAGCCACCCCCATATCAACCAGCATACTGGCATGGGAATGGCGGAGATCATGAAGTCGTATCCGCTTTACACCAGACCGCTCGATTCCGGTAGCCATACAATGTTCCATATGCGATTTGGTAAACCGAAAAAGTCTTTCCTTTTTCATAATTCCATACAAATGACTGCAATACTCCCGAAATTCCTCTGCAAGAAAATCCGGCATCGTAATCACACGGATACTCTTTGGAGTTTTCGGCTGCGTGATCATATCCTTTCCTTTCAGTCTCTGATAAGATTTATTGATTGATATGGTTTTCTCTTCAAGATTGATGTCATTATAAGTAAGTGCAAGCAATTCACCGATACGCATTCCGGTCCAGTACAACAAAAGAAACGCCATTCTTGTCTCCGGCTTATCACTTACTGTCTCCAGAAAAGCATTGAACTCTTCCTGCATCCAGAAGTCCTTCGGTTCTCCTTTACTCTTGCCAATCGCTCCTGCCTTCCTGCAGGGATTATCCTGCAGGTTATAATACCGCATTGCATAATTGAAGATTGCAGTCAGCTGGCAGTTCACTGTTTTCAGATAAGTAGGAGAATATCCTTTTCCATTCTTATCCTTATACGTCAGCAACTCATTCTGCCATGCACGGACGTCTGCCACCGTAATTTCACTGAGAATCTTCTTTTCAAAATAAGGCTTGATTTTCAGGTCAATAATATATCGCTTCGTGTACATAGTGTTTTCTCTGAGACGGACATCCATATCTTTGTAATAAATCTCCAGAAAATTTCCAAATTCAATATCCACACCCTGGCTCTGCTGTTGCAGGAAATCTCTTTCCCATTCCTTAGCTTCACCCTTGGTCCTGAATCCTCTTTTCTGTTTTCTTTTCCGATTTCCCTGCCAGTCTTTGTAATAGACCTGTACTTTCCAGTTTTTTCCTTCTTTGTAAACCCCCATTGCTAATCCTCGACTTTCATGCCATAAATCTTTTCTGCCAGGAATTTCGTAGAGATTTTTCCAGCTACTACAATATAGCCTTTTGCCTTCAATTCTTTGTTGTATTCTCGCATCAGACTATATGCATAAGTTTTTGAAACTCCAAGAATTGCACACACATCATCCACATCCATATACATTTTTTCCTGCATCATACTCATACCGCTTTATCCTCCTTCAAATACTGCTCAACATGTTCCAGACCATAGATCTTGTCCTCTACATAGCGGGTTGGCACCCGACCGAGAATCACATAATAGTTCTTGCTTGCCAGATCGGCATTCATTCTTTCCACTACCCGGTAAGCAAACGAAACTGATAATCCAAAGAGTTCTGCAATGTCTTCCACTGATAAATACATTTTTCTCTTACGCATGAAACCATTCCTTTCCCTCTTCCTGTGGAATCTCACAAGTATCTTCTACTCCGTAGAAACGCTTCACAAAATACTTTGTCGGAACTTTTCCTCTAAGCGTCAGGTAGCCCTGTTCTTCCAGTTCCTTGTTCAGATTTCCGATGATTTCATAAGCCGATGTCTGTTTTACTTCCAGAAGTTCACATATATCGGCTGCCTTTAAAAATAATTTATTCTGCATAATCAGTACCTCCTGTGTTTTGAATATTTATCTCTTCATATACTCTGTACTGGCAGATGCAAAATCGGACATCATTTTCCGAAATTTATCAAATTTTCTTGTTTTTTAATTCTCCATCAGTGTGATTACTGTGTCATGGAGTTTAAGCTCATCGAAAGTAAAGAACCTTTCTGTGGTATCTGTTTTCTAAATGCAGGCAACAAAAAAACAGTCTGCCTTGACGAAAATCACTTCAATCAAAACAAACTGTTCTTCATATTTACTCTAATTTTATTTTATGAGAATAACCGATTTCACGAAATTTGCAGGTGAATCTGGAATATAAACAAGAGAAAAAAATAATTTTTAAACTCCATTTGCACTCCATTTGGTCTTTTCGACACCCCGCAAAGCCTTTATTTATGGGCTTTTCCGCGATTTTTCAAGCTACTCGAACTCTACAAAGACTAACGCTTTTTGTTTAGGAATTATTCTCTGTAATGTTTCTCGTTCTTTTGATTATTTGATATATCCATATTATCCTGCCTATACGAGCTAATGTTATCATTTTGTTATCGGCATTGATAACACCTACTCGATAACTGTGGATAATAACTATATGTAGCATGTCAAATTATAAGCTATTTTGCTTAGAGATTCAACACAAAACTGAAATTTTACTTTTCCTTATATTCATCTGGTATTGCTATTTGAAATGTTTCACACAACAGCATCACATCATGCACATCATTTTTATCGTGTTCATATCCCAAATGAAGCATTACCTGACTCAATGGTTCAATACAAGAAACAGTTATATCTCCAACTTTTCCAATACCGGAAAAAGTTTTTGATGGAAATATATCTCCCTCATAAACAATTCCGTCATCTGTAAATTCAAAACAATGTAAATCAATGATTCTTTGTTTATCATCTTTCCAGACAGTATGACCATCCGTTGTATAATCAGTATTTACTTCCTCAAATCCATGCTGCTTAATCACATAAATATAATCATGATAATGTTTCAGTTCAACAAACAAATCAATATCATTGTGTATTCTTGATTCTCTTTTAAGAAGTGCATCAACACCCCATCCGCCATCTAAATATACTTTAATTTCGTTTTGCAAAGCATATTTTATAATTTCACATGCATCTTCTGTACGTACCATAATCTATCCTCCAAATTCAAATCTTTGTATGCTTTCCAACTCACTAAAAGCCTGAAATTTGTCAGTCTTTCATCCTTTTTGTTATCAATCACCAATTAGCTGTAATCCATTAGGATTTAGCTGATATATTTTATCGCACACCTCTTCAATATACTTTCTATCGTGAGAAATGCTAATGACAGCCCCCGGAAATTCTCGGAGCATTTTTCTTATTACCGGACCGGACAATGGTGAAAAATTTCTTGTCGGTTCATCCAGAATAAGAACATTTGCACCACTTAAGCTCATCCTCAAGAGAAGCACTTTCGCCTTTTGTCCGCCTGATAACTCCCGAATCGGATGCTCCATTTCATCTGGTGTGTATTTAAGTGAACCAAGGTATGTTCTAATTCTTGTACGCTCTTCTTTATCTCCTGTTTTATCAAGGTAATCAACCGGTGTAACATCCAAATCCAGCAGGTCTTCATAAGTTTGAGGCATATATTCTGCTTTAATGTCATTCCGATTTAGGAGTTCTTCCGCTATCTTTTTTAGAAGAGTCGTTTTTCCTGCCCCGTTGGCTCCTATCATACAGATTTTTTCTGAACCTTTTATTTTTAAATGAATTCCTTCTGCTAAAATTCTTTTGCCATCCGGAGTCACAAGCTTTGAAAGTTCATATTCTATGACCGTTTTTCCTGCGGGAATGTGTGAGTTTTCATCCCCTAATTTGACAAAGATTGCTTCTTCCTGTTCCGGCATCTGAGTCATATTTTCATCTTCTTTTTCAAATCTTCGTTCCATTGCCTTAACCGTATGCATTTTGTCCTTTAAGTTTTTGGCAACAGACGGTGCTTGTCTGGTACAACTTCTTAATGCACCTTGTACACTCTGCATAACTCTTTGATATTTTTCATCGCGAATCTTTTTCTCCCTACGGTCACTCAGTGCCCGCTGTTTTTGGATTTCAAATTTATGAAGCCGTTCTTCCACATAGCGTCTATAGGGAAGCTTTGCCACGGTATATCTCGCCTTTGTTTTTCGTATAATCTGCTCGATATGTATCACCATGTTGGCAGTACGCTCTATCAGCGTTTCATCGTGTGAAATAAAAAGCACAATGTGCTTCCAGTCATTTATGATTTTTTCCAGTAATGTAAGCGTCGCAATGTCGATGTCATTGGAAGGTTCGTCCAACAACAGCACAGAAACATCGCGAATGAAAAGCCTCATAAGTTGTGTCTTGACTTTTTCGCCTCCTGAAAGACTACCCATTGTCTGGTTACTGTAGAAAAAATCATTTTTCATTCCAAATTTTCCCGCAATAACAGACAATTCTTTAGGCGTTTTCTCCCAGAATATTTCCTCTTCAGAAAAATATTCGTATATTGTTTTTTCCTTATCTTCATCGAGCATCTCCTGCGGAAGATAACCAAGACGTTCGTGTCCCATTATCCTTTCCCCATCTGCTTCTATATAGTTTTCTACAAGCGACGGATTGTATATCCACTTCATTAATGTCGATTTCCCATTTCCCTCTTCTCCAATAATAACTGCCTTATCTCCATCATTTAGCACAAGGTTGAAATCATTAAGAATTATTCTCAGGTCTTTTTTATGTGTTAAATTTAATTTTTTTATCTGCAACATTAAAGTTTCTCCTTTTCGAAGTCTGAGCCAATTATTATTTTGAACACACAAAAACGAGTCTTTTTTGCATACGCAAAAATAGACTCGCTAAATAGACCCTTATTTCTTTTCCAAAAGGAAAACAAAGGAAATGCCTCTTGCGATAATCCAACTTAAGCGTACACAAAACAAACCTATTCTCTACAGGCTCAATAACTATATGTGTCTTACTTAAATCAAATTATCTATTAATCATTTCCTCACCTTACACAAAATGTGCCTTTCTTTCTTCTAATGGCAATACTATCATACTGTATTTTTTGTGTCAATACATTTCACCTTATGGAAGTGCAAATTAAAATTTTCACTTCCTAATTATACATCCAACCATTACGAAATTCAATCTTTCACAACCTCTTTACAACCACAACCACAGCACTCCAGCAAACGCAGGAGCACCATACCGTAAAACGCTTATGTGTAAATCAACTCCGTTCCTACAACTTCCCTCACACAAGCCTGAATATTATTCATTCTTCCAATCCATTCGTAGGGATTATCTTTCTTTAATTGTTCCGTCACATCTTGTCTGTCGGCATATTCCTTTACCAGTCGAAGAAACATATCCTCTGCTTGCTTATCGACTTCTGCAAGATAACTATGCAGCTTTCCGCTTGTCAGCAGGTTCATATATAACACTTTATAGTGTTCCTTTAAATGCCTTGCATGTCGTTTCCCCCATAAACCAATCGGCTCTATTTCTTCTTCGGCTGGTACTGTGATGTTCGGCAATAAATAATCACCCACCTGTCTATAAGTTCCGCCCATTTCTTCAAAAATTGTCTTTGTCATTTTCCTTTTCCTCCTGTGATTTTTGTCTATCGTGATCGTGTATTATCACGCTTGCGACCTTTAACTGTTCTTGCCTGCTCCAACAAATCATCTATCTGTTTGCGACCAAAAACCTTACGGAGCAGGCTGTAATCTTTATTTTCTGCTTTTAGGATTTTGTTTTCTTCGGTCAATCTTTCATTGACTTTCTCCAAACGCTGATTGGTGCGGTATAACTGTGCATTCGCTGTATTCAGCCTATGATAGTTGTCCCACCCCTCAAAGCAGCGGGCAAGCACCGTTTTGACAAGTTGCTTCAATTTCCTTACAACCGGCTCTGCCATTTTGGTTTTATATGCCTTTGCAGTCATAAATTTCTCTGGTTCTGGCAACTGATATTTCGGTGCAGTATCAAGCTCTATTTCAAGATTTGACAGCTCGTCTTTTGCCTTATCATAGTTCAATACTCGTTCCGACAACACATCAAATTCAATCTGTTTCTGCTCGATTTTCGCACCTAATGCCGCCACTTCTTTTTCTCTTTCCTGCTTTTTATAATCCAAAACAGAAAGATGTTTTTCGTGTGTGCCTAAATGTTCCCACTCAATCCCATAACGTTCCATCACCGCCGCAAGCTGTTCTTTTTCGGACTGTATCCATTGCGACCACTCCGTATCGCCACGACTGCCGCCCTTAAAACCTTGCGTTGCAAGAGCCTGCTTTAGTGACACTCTTGTATCAAGTCCACGCTTGCTGCCTGTGGTAAAAGGTACAAAATCTATGTGCAGATGTGGTGTAGCTTCATCCATATGCAGATGAGCCGAGAACACCCGAAGCTGTGGATTTCGCTCCTGAAAACCCTGATAGTATTCATCTAAAATCTGCTTTGCCAGTTCTCCGTTTTCCGTATCGGCGTTCATATTTCCCTTACCGCCCACCTGTAAAATGATTTCGTGGAACGGTTTTTCCTGCTTGGAACTTCGGATTTTTTCATAATAATCTTTTATCTTTCGGTCTGACCTTATCTGCTTGGCATTGTATCTTTCCAATGCTTCATCAAACAATTCGTGATAAACTGTCTTTATATTTTCATTGCAGTAGTCGATATTGAGATGAGTACGAGTTCCGTCTACATTTTCTGCTCGGAACTTTCGGCTATTGTGATTGACCGAGCCTTTACCGACCATTGCACTTATCGTTCTCTGCATTTTTTCATCTCCCATCTGTAAATTTCAACATTCTCAGGTTTTGTTACTTTTGTCAAAAGTAACGCAAAAGCACTTTTGACGGGTACACCCATCAAAAATGCGACCTGTAAACAGGTTTTGCGTTCTCCGAAGGCTCTCCGAGGGGTGAGCGTGTGCCGGTGGCACACACGCCTGCGAACCGACCGAGCCAGCAGGCGAGACCAAAGAGCCGCCTTTGAAAAGGCACTCTCTGCACACTCCCCTAAACTTTATCCGGTGTCAAAGTGTGACGATGGTGACAATGTTTTTCACAGCGTGCTGCTCTCAAAAACATTGACACCTTTGACACCGTTTGTCACGCCGTCTGCTCGGTTTCTTTCCAAAGTGAAACCTTTCTTCCGTCGTGTGTGCGGCTGTTCTGATAACGGATACCGTAATCACGAAACAGCCTGCTTGCGTTGATACTGAGCCTTAAAGAAAGTACATTCGGCTTTATATCCACCGCAAGCCTTTCGCAAAGTTCCGAAGCAGTTCCTTCCCATCTGTCACTTTCCGAAAAGAGCGTATCCGCTATCTTCTCAAGCAGAGGTTCGGGCGGTTCTTTCCACATCTCCGTTTCCGATTTTGCAAAGTTCCACACCAATCGCTCGCTGTCCCTTACAAGATGGATTTTCATATCCTGCTGGTCTCTGCCAGCAACATCAAGTGTGGCATTGTTGGAAGTACGCTTGTCCTTACTGAGAACAAATGCACCGTCTGCCGCACCCATCAGACCATTCGTGCCTGAAATCATATCGAATATATCTTCCGATTTTTGTTTGCGTGTATGATGAACAATAAGCATTGAAACCTTGTAACTGTCTGCCAACGCTTTCAGCCTTGCCACAACATCATAATCACTTGCGTAGCTGTAATCTGCTCCGCCTGCTTCACGCACACGCTTTAAGGTGTCTATGATAATCAAGCCTGTGTCTGGGTGTTCCCTCATAAACCCTCTTATCTGTTCTTCCAGTCCGCCATTGACCGTTTTACATTCCGTTGCGAAATACAGATTGCCTGTCTCCTTTGCACCGAACATCTGAAACAATCGCTTCTGCAAACGTGGGTAATCATCTTCAAGGGCAAAATAAAGCACCGTTGCCTTACGCACCTTATACTCCCAAAGCGGTGTGCCTGTGCTGATATGATAGGCAAGCTGTGCCATCATAAAGCTCTTTCCCACTTTCGGGGAACCTACGAAAAGGTAAGTTCCCCTTTGGAGCAGACCGTCGATAAGTGGTGTCTGAACCTCAAACACCGTATCATACAGCGTTGTCATTGATACTGTTTTCAGATAGGAAGGGTCTAACTGTCTGAGTATTTCCCTTTGCATTTCTTCAAAAGATTGCTCGTACCCCTTGAAATCCGTATCCTGATTGACTATACTATTGTCAGTACATTTGGAAAGTGACTGTTCCGCATCTGTTGCCGCAGATACATTTGGAATAGTCATTTCTTTTTTATTCTCCATTCGCATCCTCTCCTTTCAAACCGCCGAGAATAATGGAAATCAGTTCTATTACACTCAGCAGTTCATCATCCACACCTTTTCCTGCTTCAATCCTTTTCAGTTCCGCAAGGACTGTGGCAAATTCCGTTTTCAACGCCTTATACACTCTCGGATTGCCCTGTACCACCACATCCTGATTTAAGCAACGGCGGTAACAATACTCCTGTTTTGGCAATCCTGATAGAGCTACAGCTCTGTTAATGAGTTCGTTTTCTTCGGGCGATACTCGAAACCCTACTGTGATATTCCTCCAACGATTTTTGTTATCTCTGTTCTTAGCTGACATTTTCAAAATCTCCTTTCCCTAAATCATCTAATTTTTCTGCCATCTCAATCTGCTTTGACGGAAAGAGGTGTGCGTACTGATAAGTAATATCAATACTTTCGTGACCAACTCGGTCAGCAATCGCCACCGCAGAAAAGCCCATATCAATCAAGAGTGAAATGTGGCTGTGACGGAGATCGTGAATGCGGATACGCTTCACGCCTGCCGCCTTTGCCCCTCTGTCCATCTCGTGATGAAGATAGCTTTTCGTCACCGTAAAGATACGGTCTTTCTTCTTCAATCCGTAAAGCATACCGAGATATTCTTTCATTTCCTCACACAGAAACTTCGGCATTTTAATCGTGCGGTTGCTCTTTTTCGTTTTCGGAGAAGTAATCACATCCTGCCCTTTCAAACGCTGATAGGATTTATTGATTGTGACTGTTTCCTTATCAAAGTTGAAATCTGCCGGAGTCAAAGCTAACAGCTCGCCCTCTCGGATACCGCACCAGTAAAGCATTTCAAACGCATAAAAGGAAACAGGCTTGTCCATCATCTCAAAAGAGAATTTCTTGTATTCTTCCTTTGTCCAGAACAGCATTTCCTTGTGTTCCTCACGTCCCATATTTCCCACCTTTGCCGCAGGATTGGAACGCAGTTCATAGTAGCGGACAGCGTGATTGAAAATGGCGGACAACTGATTGTGCAGCGTTTTCAGATACGTCTGTGAATAAGGCTTTTTCTTCTCATCACGATAGGCAAGCATTTCATTCTGCCAAGTAATAATCTCCTTTGTGGAAATCTCGCTGATTTTCAGTTTCCCGAAATACGGAAGTATCTTTGTGCGTATGATATGCTCTTTGGTAAGCCACGTGTTTTCCTTCAAACGGTTCTTCACATCATTGATATAAAGCTCCGTAAAGGCTTCAAAACTCATATCAAGGTCTGAAGAAGTCTGCAATTTGAACATTCTTTCCCATTCCTGTGCTTCTCGTTTGGTAGCAAAGCCACGCTTGCATTTCTGCTTGCGTTCCCCTTTCCAGTTCACATACCTTGCCATCACATACCAAGTACCGTTATCTTCATTCTTAAATACCGGCATTTACATTTCCCCCTTTCCTGCTCCGTAGAGCCTTTCGTAAAAATACTGGCGATTTACACGCCCTGCAATCGTAATAAAGCCCTTTGCTTTCAATTCCTCATTTAATTGTCTGATGAGTTTATATGCATAAGGTTTTGATACGTTTAGTTCCTGAGCCACATCTTCGGCTCGGATAAATCTGTTTTCCATATCCTTTTTCTTCCTTTCTTAAAATAATTTTTTGCTTGCCGCTTTCTCCGTGTTAAAGTTCCAACAGGCACTCCTGCTTGTCGGCAGGCGCTGTGCTGTCCCAATGCACCGCAGTACATCAGGCGCTCGCTCGTATAGGGGTTCCCGAAAAGTCGGAGACTTTTGGGGAAGAGGAGGAGCAGTGCAGCGAATGAGCTTTTGTGCTTGCACACAAGCGAACGATACGGAACTTGCTCCGACGAGGTCTTGGCGGTTTGGCTTTTCGGACGGTCATTCAGTTGTCGCATTAAGCATATTTGTTTAATTCGTAATTTATTTTACTAAACATATTTGCTATTGTCAAGTGGTTGCAAAGAAAATATTAAACATTTTTGTTTCGGTTTTTCTTGACTTCCACTAAACATTTCTGCTATACTTATTTCACTAAATATAAAAGGAGCGTATCATTATGGCTATCAGCGAAAGAATACATTTTTTCAGACTAATGCGTGGTATGACACAAAAGTATCTCGGTACAGCAATCGGTTTTCCAGAAAAGAGTGCTGATGTGCGTTTGGCACAGTACGAAACTGGTACACGCAAACCGAAAGCAGACCTTACAAATGCATTGGCACAGGTGCTTGATGTTTCTCCACAGGCTCTTGATGTTCCTGACATAGACAGCTATATCGGTCTTATGCACACTCTGTTTACCCTTGAAGATATTTACGGTCTTACTGTCAGTGAAGCAGACGGAGAGGTATGCTTAAAGGTCAACAAGGACAAAGGCAGAGAAGCATATGAACTCCTCAAAATGCTGTATGCTTGGAAAGAACAGGCAGACAAGCTATCTTCCGAAGAAATCAACAGAGAAGAATACGATAACTGGCGTTACCATTATCCAGAGTTCGACACCACACAGCGTTGGGCAAAAGTTCCATCACAGGAATTAAGTGACGCTCTCGTGGAAGCATTCAAAGACCACTTGAAAGATAAATAAGCACCTACAGGACCTGCCACTGGCAGCTCCCTACAGATGCTTTGGCAACGACAAAAAAGCCCTTAACTATGGTTATTAACCACAGCTAAGGGCTTAGTTTATAATATGGAATTTGTTCAGAGCCAAGCTCCGAACTTTAGTCTGCAAGCCACCTGTTAATTGTTCCGTTACCCATAAACCACTGGATAACAAGAATAATGGCACTTGCTATGACTGTTATCAATTTGTTATCAAAAGACTAATCGAAATCGCTGAAACCCGCATAAACACTGGCTTTTTTAAGCAACTCGATTTATTCAAATTCAATCGTTCCCGGTGGCTTGCTGGTCAGATCGTAGAATACGCGGTTAACTCCCTTAACTTCGTTAATAACACGATTCATAACCCTGTTCAGTACCTCATACGGAATCTCAGCGGACTCTGCGGTCATGAAGTCGATGGTCTTGACTGCGCGGAGTGCAACTGCATAATCGTAGGTTCTGAAGTCGCCCATGACACCTACGCTTCGCATGTTGGTGAGGGCTGCAAAGTACTGGTTTGGCATCCAGGATGGGTCTTCTCCGTGTTCTTTCTTGTAGTCGGCGGCTGCTTTGTCGACTTCTTCACGGTAGATGTAGTCTGCGTCCTGAACGATGCGTACTTTCTCTTCGGTTACTTCTCCGATGATACGGATTCCAAGACCCGGGCCCGGGAATGGCTGACGGAATACCAGTCTTTCCGGAATTCCAAGCTCCAGTCCGGCTTTGCGGACTTCGTCTTTGAAGAGGTCACGGAGCGGTTCGATGATTTCTTTGAAATCTACGAAATCCGGAAGACCGCCTACGTTGTGGTGAGATTTGATCACTGCGGATTCTCCGCCAAGACCGCTCTCTACAACGTCAGGATAGATGGTTCCCTGTGCGAGGAAATCAACTGCTCCGATCTTCTTTGCTTCTTCTTCGAAAATACGGATGAACTCTTCACCGATGATCTTACGTTTTGCTTCAGGCTCTGTAACGCCTGCAAGCTTGTCATAGTATCTTTGCTGTGCATTGACACGAATAAAGTTCAGGTCGAACTGACCGTTTGGTCCGAATACGCCCTCTACTTCATCGCCTTCGTCTTTACGAAGAAGGCCGTGGTCCACGAATACGCAGGTAAGCTGCTTGCCGATCGCTCTGGAAAGGAGTCCTGCTGCAACGGAAGAGTCAACTCCACCGGACAGTGCGAGGAGCACTTTGCCGTCGCCGACTTTTTCGCGGATCTCTTTGATGGTGTTTTCAACGAAAGCATCCATCTTCCAGTCTCCGGCACATCCACAGACACCAAGTACGAAGTTGGACAGCATGGTCTTGCCTTCTACGGTGTGAAGTACTTCCGGATGATACTGGATCGCATACAGTTTCTGATCTGCATTCTCAGCAACAGCCACCGGACAGTCTGCTGTATGTGCAGCGATCTCAAATCCCGGTGCCGGTTTGGAAATGTAGTCTGTATGGCTCATCCATACGATTGTTTTATTGGATACATTTTCGAAAATTTTGGAATCTGTCTTATCAACAAGAAGTTCTGTCTTACCATATTCGCTGACATCGGCTTTTTCAACTTTGCCGCCAAGGACATGCATCATAAGCTGTGCGCCATAGCAAAGTCCCAGTACCGGAACGCCGAGTTCAAACAGTTCTTTCTGGTAAGTCGGTGAATCTGCTTCGTAGCAGCTGTTCGGACCGCCGGTAAGGATAATTCCTTTAGGATTCATCGCTTTGATCTTCTCAAGATCGGTCTTGTAAGAATAGATTTCGCAGTATACGTTACATTCTCTGACACGTCGCGCAACCAGCTGATTGTACTGACCGCCAAAATCAATGACAATAACTAATTCTTTTTTCAAGGCTTGCCTCCTGTTTCCTGTATAATCTCTCTTTTGAATCTGATTCTCATTATAAATGAGTAAATCTACTTTTACAACGGCTAATTGCTCGCTGGAATGAATTTTTTTATTTTTCCAAAAGAAAATTTATTTCTTCTTTAGAAAAGCATCACTCTTTCTTCAATCTCTCATCACAAATTCATCACAGATTCACAGTATAGTAATAAGCAAATAAAGCGAATGCTTTTTTACATATATTTTTCTTTTTCATACTCGCCGGGCACAGATGCCCGGCCCTCCTTCTTTTTGGAGCTTTTTTGCATTCTCTCTGTTCTCTTATTTCCAGAGATAATTTTTTCCTTCCTGATATAAGGTATTCATTGCCAGACGAACACCCACTTTCTCTGTCATAGGATCTTCAATTCCGATGGAAAGACGATATCCCTTTTTCAGAAGGCTGTTCAGTTTCTCTGTCTTCAGTGTGGTTGAGGTTGATATTTCTTCTTCTGGAAGCACAGACGACATTTTTATTTCGATATTTTTCTTTTCGACAAGTTTTCCCTTCTCATCTTCAATATAAATATATGCCGGCCAGTCTTTATATAGTGGTGCCACTCCTGAATTTTCCCAGATAAGCTTCAGACTGCTGCTGTTTCGGGTGCTTTTTAGTTCTGACTTTGAAATCCACAGACGATACCCCATGTTTTTGAGGACTTCTTTGTATCCTTCTGCATAATCCTCATCCGGGATCTTCGGGCCCAGAAAGGTTGTATGTGCTTCACGGATCATTTCCACAGTCTCTGACAGATCTGTGTCCATCATCTCCTCCATCGAGAAAGAACTTGTAAATTCTCCGCCGGATGGTGCGGTTTTCCAGAAATCCTTCATGGACACCATTGCATTTTTTTCACCTGTCTGATCATACTCACCGCCATTGCTAATCCAGTCAAGCCAGCTCTGGGTTCCCTGTGGATGTCCGGTCATATCATTATATAACCCAAATCCATTTTTTTTTGCAGCAGCAAATGGTCTCCGCATGAGAATCATGGCATCCGGAAAGGCCTCCATCCATGGGAGAATATATTGTTCTCTTACCTCTTCTCCCGGAATCCTCTGAATTCCCTCGCTGTAGTTTACATGCCACTCTCCCCAGTGTCCAAGGCTTCCAAGCTCAATATAACTGATCAACCCATCCTGCCCCAGGTGCTCTCCAAGTGCCTTTACTGCCTGCTCATGACAGGAAATGATCGTCGGATTGTTATAATCTGGAGCAAAGCCTTTCCCATATTCTCCGGCATACCATTGACCGGCTTTTCCACTTTTTTCGTACAGCCATTCCGGTATGTCCATATGCTCTTCCTGTCCCGGAATATCACAGACGAATCTCAATACCAGATGCTTCCCCTCGCTTTTCCATCGTGCGAGCTGATTTTTTTTCTCGATGGCCTCCCAGTCATAAACACCCTCCTCCGGTTCCAGTTCTGCCCAGGTAATGTCCATATACAAAAGAGAAATGTCTTCCGAAACTTTATCATACCAGGCATTTCTCGCATATCCCATAAGCGGATTCCCGAAAGCCACCTGGCTTTCCTTATATTCTTTTACTGTCTTTTGTCTGCTAAGCCAGAACATTTCCACTCCTGCTGCCAATACCACTGTCAGAATCACGCTCAGACACAGTATTGCTCTTTTTTTAATCATCCTGTTCTCCATTATACTTATTATACGTCTCCCAGCGGCTTCAAAGATCCTGCCTCCGGATATCTGTATCCATCTCAGTTTATAATATTTTACCCTGAGCAGATGCTTATTGCAAGAACAACGTTACTGTTCACGGTAACAGAACAACACAGCTTTCCCTCTTTTTTGGAGTTATTTTCTTGTATGAGATTTTGCCGGATGTTATAATTCTTTCTGTATAAAACTGTACTTTTCAGAAAGGATTTTTTTATGTTCAAATGTCAAGAAGGCTATACCCTTCGTAAAATAAAAGGTGTCAGTTACATTCTCCCTTTCGGACAGCAGATTGCCGACCAGCGTAAAGGAACCATCCTGAACGAAACCAGCGCTTTTCTGTGGAATGTGATCCAGCATAATGAAGGTGCTGACCTGGAAATGCTGACCGAAATGCTTGCACGCAGATATGGACTTGCGGAGGAGAATTTTCCCATGCTCCGCGAGGACATTCTTGATTTTCTGCGGCAGCTGCAGTCCATGGGAATGCTGACCGAAACTCTTCGTCTTCAGTCGGAAGAAGCCTCCTTATGCATCCTGATCGCAGGGCTTCGCCTTCACTTCCATGGCGCTTCGCAGCTTTTCTCCGGATACTTCGATAAGTTCCGCGAAATGAATCCTGCGAAAGATGCAGACCAGGAAATTGAGTTTTTTACAACTCCGCCAGCCAGCAAATCTTATGGAAAAGTCCTCCTTCGCAATTCAGATATGACAATTTTAGAAAACCCTGACCGCTATGTGATTCTTTTCCCGCAGATGTCAAACATTCATCAGGTACATATGAGTCTGGACGGAAGTTACGTGAGATTCTACTGTACTCCGGAAACCTCTGAATCAGCACAGGAAAATATTTTTCATGCGATCCGGCTCTTTTTCCTGTTTGCTGCACAAAAGCACGGGAAATTTGCCATTCATTCTGCATCGATTCTTTATAAAGAAAAAGCATGGCTGTTCTCCGGACATTCCGGTATGGGTAAATCAACACACACCCAAATGTGGCATGATCTTCTGCAGACTCCATATCTGAACGGTGATCTCAATCTCCTTGGCATGGAAAACAGCAAAATTATCGTCTACGGGATTCCATGGTGCGGAACTTCCGGGATTTATACGACCACTGATCATGAGCTTGGCGGTATCGTCCTTCTCGGACGCGATCCGGAGAAAGATTTTCTTCAGGAGCTGTCTCCTTCAGAAAAAGTCATCCGGATTATGCAGCGCATGATCTCCCCTTCCTGGAAAGAACGCTTCTTCTCCATGAACCTTGACTTTGCGGAAAAAATTGCCGGACAGGTGCCGATTCTGCATCTGCTCTGCACCAGAAATCCATCTGCTGTTTATACAGTTCAGAGGAAAATAGATGCTCTAGAGGAACCACAATGAGAGAGAAACTCCAGCTTATCATGAAACATCTCAGACAGGGAAGCCTCCAGAAAATGTGGAAACAAACCATATGGATCTACCAGTATGGCAGACGTTACTGGAAATCTATGATTCTCTATACACTGCTGGGTGTTATGGGATCCTGTGTTTCACTTGCTTCCAGCCTGATCTCCAAAGATCTTGTCGATATCATCACAGGTCATCAGACCGGACGTCTGATGGATATCGTGGAAATGCCGCAGGAAGATTACAGCCAGGATCATGCAGTAAAACTCTTTGAAAAGCAGCACAAAACCAGCGGTATCGATCTCACAATGAAGGATCTGAGCTATACCTATCACAGTGGAACGGAAGTTTTTGCCCATGCTTCTATGGAAGCTTATCCACATGAGATCATCGCCCTGGTCGGACCTTCCGGTGAAGGAAAAACAACTATGCTCCGGCTGATCCTGTCACTTCTTCGGGCACAGAGCGGAGAATTTCAGATTTGTGCCGGAAGTGATCATAATCAAAAACTGAATATGTCACCTTCGACTAGAAAGCTTTTTTCCTATGTTCCGCAGGGAAATACCATGTTTTCGGGAACCATCGCAGAAAATATGCGAAACGTAAAGCCGGATACCACAGATGAGGAAATCATAGAGGCTCTCAAACTCTCCTGTGCATAGGATTTCGTGGAAAAACTTCCCAATGGTATTCAGAGCATTGTAAAAGAGCGGGGCGGTGGTTTTTCTGAGGGACAGGCACAGAGACTTTCTATTGCAAGGGCACTTCTCCGCAAGTCTCCGATCCTTCTCCTGGATGAGGCAACTTCGGCACTTGATGTTGCCACCGAAAGAAAGGTTCTCAAAAATATCATGCAGGATACCTATCCAAGGACCTGTATTGTGACAACCCATCGTCCTACAGTATTAAATATCTGTACGAGAGTTTATGCGATACGCGATAAGAGGTGTGAAGTACTGGATGAAGTGGAAATTGAGAAGATGGTGAAAGAATTTTAAAAAAGGCACAGAACCCGCGGGTTCTGTGCCTTTTGGCATGCTTTATTTCATATTAATCTGTAATACTTACACCGGTGATTTCAAGTCCTGCATCTGATTCAACGCACAAATCTCCAAGTCCAATGTTGTCCGTTGGATTCTGATGGTATCCAAGATTTATAACTAATCCTGAATTATTCACGGCAAAGCCGTGATCGTGGCTGAAAGCCACATAGTTACTGTATTTTAATTGCATATTGCTTTT
>NZ_JBBMEI010000049.1:0-24561 GCF_040096655.1 Blautia intestinihominis
CCGCAACTGGTTGATGTAGATAACCTGCAGGCGGTACATTTTGGGAACATTGACCAGTGGCTTGAAGTGCGGGAATAGGAATGTGCTGATAACCACTGAAATTTAAGGAGTCAACAACATATGATAAGAAGCCGGAAAATCAGTTTTTCATTACTGATTTTCCGGCTTCTTGTAGTTGTCAAATCAATATCCAAGTGTGTCGTTAACGAGGATCACGTGGATTCTGTCAGTGTGTCTGGAGAATCTGGTAATCAGGAACTGGCAGCAGATAGTATCCATGGATTTGCAGTCAAAGCATTTGGGATACTCCCGATACAAGTTTTGTTTATGCGTTTCCAAGTACAGCTGAGATTTTAATTTCTTTTTCCTCTTCGCAAAGATCAAACGCTTCATTATCCTGTACGGTAAAGTGAACTTCGTATAATATATTGTCAGATAAAGTATCTGGTGTTTCACCAGCTTCTGTCTGAATATGCCACAATTCTGCAGGGACCTCTTTTAAAGAACCATCTGTTTCATAGGAATAAAGTTTAAGACTTCCAGTTTCTCCGGATATACCCTTCATACGCAGAGCAACCGTAGTATTTGGATGAACATTTTCAACTGTGACAGTATTCAGCCATCCTGTTACAGTTCCCTGTCCGCCATCAGCCTCAAACTTATCCTGACTTAAAACGTTTCGGTTAGCCTTGTCCAGATTGACTTTACGATAAGGCATTTCCGGAAGATATACAAATCGATCCTGTAATCTCAGAAGTTCAAGATATCCGGTTGGACAATAGAGGGCATTTCCACTGTTTCCTGCATACATGCCAATCGCCATGTTATTATATCCAGGTTTATTTGATACATTCATCGTGAACACAGTTTTACCGGTCTCAAAATCAAGCATAATATACTGCCACATGCTGGTTTCCATATCCTGAACATAACCGTAAATGTATCCGGTCGCGGTAGAAAGCTTCAGCATAGAAGTGTCAGAGAGATCACTTCTGCACCAGATGCTCTTCATTTCATAACCATCATCTGTTTTTATTGTATCTACGCGTTCTACACCAGGAGCAATCATGCTGTTTCCCTGTCTTAACCAGTTTACATCATAAATATTTTCATAGCTCTGTATGGATGAGTCGCTGTCTTCTTTCCCAAGGTTGGCACTTCCTGCACCAAACCAGTTGCACACGATCGTACTTACTGTTCCGGATCCGTTATCGTATACGATTGCTGAGTTTTCAACAGATACCTGTACATCCTCAGGAAGTTCATCGATGACTGGCATGGTTGCCATTGTTTCACCGGTTTTCATGTCCAGTGCAAGCAGATTTACCGGGTTCTGGTTGTCTGTAAACATAACAAGATTCTTTGTCAAAGATGGGGAACATCCACTTCCCCATGCAAGACAGCCACCGGTTGTAGAATCTCCTTCTTTGCTCTCTTTGGCACCGACACTTTCATAAGCAGTCTGCCATACTTTATTTATTCCATTATCTGCCTGGAACAGATAACAGTTTGTATTTGTAAGGATTACAGCGCCATCTTTTGAAGCAGAAATTCCGTTTTCTGCACCTTCACCAGGAGTTAATTCGTATACAAATACGGCATCTGACAGGTTTATTTCTTCACCGTTCAGAATAGAATCAATGGCCGCCCGGGAAATATAACCAACTGCCCCTTGCTGTTTTCGATCAGGATAAATACGGAATCCACCTGTTGCAAACCACAGATTTCCATCATAATCAAATACGACAGAAAGAAGATTCTGATCCAGTGTTTTTCCAAGTTTTTCTTCGGCAGCTGCTTTTATATCAATATCAAGTACCTTTTCAAATTCAGGAAGGACATTACCTTCGTCATCAGTTGCCTTCAGCATAAGAACATGATTGTTGCTGGTAGGACATACCAGACGGTTGCTCTCATCGACAAAGGAATAGGAACTCTGGATCATATAACCACCACCATCATGCTGTTTTGGAGAAAAGCAGCCCAGTGTCTGAGTTTCATCAGCATTGATGTCGCGAATGGCGAGCCCGCCAAGGAACGGAACTACGGCATGTCCGTAAGTGTCAAAAAAGATTGCAGGAGAAGCATTTGGATTTGTCTTCTCATAAGAAACATTGATTTCTGAATAGATATCAACAGGAAGCACCTCATCTGTAGAGTCAGTATTGTAGCAGTCATGGTGAATATTGGAATCACTTTTTGCCATATAAGGATTTTCATCCACTATTTTGGCTGTCAGAGATTTTATTGGTAATTCTGTTGCTTCAGAAGTTTCGGCTGCTTCTGTTGGTATTTCATCGGCATATACGGCAGTCAGGTTGCCTCCAGATGTCATAGTGATCATTAATGCTGTCATTGCAAGGAATAAAGTTCTTTTCTTCATTCATTTTCCTCCTGAAATTATATTGTTTAAATGATTGTTTTTTTCAATCTGAACCAGGCTCTGAGACCTTCCTGGATTTCATCGTCCCTCACTGGTTCCAGAAAAAAGTATTCTACACGAAGCCTGAAAGCATGAAGTGAAAAATCTAAATTGCTGCACCAGATAATTCCACAGCCAGGAAATAAGGAGCGCAGATGTTCTGCCGCATTGAGTCCATCTACTCCAGGTAGTACAAGAAGTACAATATCTGGTACATGTGTTTGTATCTCTTTAAAAAAAACTTCCTGATTCTGATAAGTTTCAAGTAATGGAAAAAGCTTTTGATTTATGCAGTAATCATTAATTACTTTTGCGTAATGTTCCCCTTCATGTTTTAAATCAGTTAATACTGCAATACGATACACAAATCTCCTCCTTTCACCTATATTTAAAAGCATATTTAGTGGAATCAAGTAAGTTATTGTGAGAGATATTCGTTTGTTTTATTATATGAAAAGTAAGAAGAATTTCAAGAATTCTGTCACGAAACAGCAGAAAATGGCACGAATTGCAAAAACACTTTCATGGATTGGATAAAAAAATTATGCTATACTCTTTATATGTTTCAGAAACATGAAGGGGGAGCGACTATGAGAATTGCGATTGTCGATGATATAAAAGAAGAGCGTGCGGTATTGTATGGATGGCTTAGTAACCAGCTTTCAAAAAGGAATATTCCTGGTGATTTCGTTAAGTTTGAATCAGGAGAAGAATTTCTGGCGGCAGCAAAAGAACGCCCTTTTACCGTAGTGTTTTTGGATATTTATATGAATGGCGCAAATGGAATTGAGATTGCAAGAGAACTTAGAATGTCAGATTCAGATTGTTTCCTGATTTTCACTACCACATCCACAGATCATGCATTGGAAGGATTCAGAGTCAGGGCACTGCATTATCTTGTAAAACCATATAATGAAAAAGAAATTTCAACACTGCTTGATGAAATACTCTCCAGAATTCCAGATTCTGGAAAGTACATTGATGTAAAAGTGAATGGAAGTAACATACAGATCCCTTTTAAAAATATTATTTTTGCGGAACATTTTTCGCATATGATCCACATTCATACTACCAGTGGGAAAGAATTGATTACTCGTCAGTCTTTTGAAGCATTTACGGTTTCATTGAAAATGGATTCTCGTTTTTATTTGTGCAACAGGGGAATTGTTATTAATCTGGAACATGCGATTGATTTTGATGGAAGTATGTTTCTTATGGAGGATGATAACAATATCCCTGTTAGCCGTAAGCTGCTCAAAAATGCCAGACAGATTTTTATGGAATTTCTGTTTCAGAAAGGGAAATAAAATGATTGAAATGATGCGCCCTATATTGGAAATTGCTGTGATTATTCCGGGTATGCTTCTTGCATATTTGTCGGTAAAGGCCTGCCTTAGACAGACTCCGTTTAAACTTGTGTTGTGGATGTTTCCTCTGCTTCTTGGAATCAGTCTGTCAGGCGGTGTTGTTTGTTATATTTTTCAGATTACTACCAGATTGATTTTAATTCCCATATTGTTACTTCTTATGTTAATCTATCATAAAACTCTTCAGATTTCGATCTGGAAATCCAGTAGCATTTTTCTGGCAGTCTGTGCAGTTTTTGCGTGCGTAAAAAGTCTGTCCAGGGCAGTAAATGCTATTATGATCTTTGAACCTGATATCGCAGAAAAACAATTATGGCTATGTGTGAAAGCAGGGATTTTTTATAATCTCATCTGTCTGAGCTTTGTATTGATTGCATGGTATCCTGCCACGCATATGGTACGGATTCTGATAGCAGATGAAAATTTCGCTCAGATGTGGTATATATTCTGGATCCTGCCGTTGATTTTTATCGGCTTAAATCAATTCATGGTCCCAAAATATCAGAGTACTTTATATACAGGGAGGATTTTACAGATTTACATAGTAGTCAGTATTGTTCTTTTAATAATTCTGACTCTCTTTTATGCGATATTTCTTATGATGGCATTAAGTCTGAATAAAAATGCAAGGCTTCAGCAGGAAAATCATTTCCTTTCTCTGCAGCGCTCCAGATATGACAATCTTTGTGCGGCTATTGAAGAGACAAGACAGGTGCGCCATGATATTCGGCATCATTGTCTTCAGTTGTCTGCACTGGCAGAAACAGGAGATATGGAAAAAGTTAAAGAATATCTTTTACGTGCGGACAGTAAAATGCCAGGTATTGATTTCCATTTCTGTGATAATCAGGCCGTAGACAGTATACTTGGATATTATTCGGATCATGCAAAACAAGAAGGTATTCCTTTTCTGGCACAGATTGATATTCCAGAGAATTTTGCCGGGGATGAGATGGATATATGTCTGGTGCTCTCAAACCTTCTGGAAAACGCAATAGAGGCAAGTCTGAAGACAGAAGATTCCAGAAGAAAGATTGTTATAAAGATGTATTTGCATCATACACATATTCTTCTGATTCAGGCTGAAAATAATTTCGATGCAAAGATACTGGAAAAGAATGGTGTTTTTCAGTCTACAAAACATTCGGGAAATGGAATAGGAATTCAATCCATACGCCATATCACAGAAAGAAATGGTGGTGCCAGCAGCTTTACATATAAGGATGGTGAATTTATGGCAAAAATCATGATCCGAATATAAAAGAAAGATTATCGATTGGATTGAGTTTGTGAGTAATGCAAAAAACACAGGAATATATTCATTCTGTTTCACGCATATTTATACCGTTCATCTCTAGACGACACATATGGTGCTTATTAGTGATACATGTAAGGCACGCATCAGCGTAGGTGTTATCGGCAAACATATCGAACCATGTACTGGCTGGAAATTGCGAGATACCTACAGTTGATTTCCTGCCATCCCTGGTATCAAGGACTTCAAAGAGATCCCGGTATTTATCAAGATCGAGTTCCATAAGACCGAAATCATCAATCACAAGCAGCTCCAGTTTGGTCAGAACACTTTCGCATGATGCTCTGCTTATTCTGCTGGATGAACCGACCAGTAATCTGGACAGCCTGAATGAAACAGTGATCCTGAAGGCTCAAAAATCCGACAGAATATGCTCACACAAAGAGGAATTATTTCGGCTGCTTTCGGAAAGTGTAATTATCTCGACATTTGGATGATTTACTATTTCAGGCCAGCAGGCTTCTGCAGGTTCCTGTAAGACGCCAAGAACAGGAATCTGTCCATCAAGAAGATGTAAGATTTCCTCACGGAATAAAGCAGCTTTTGCCTCATGTGGACCAAGCTCATCCATAATGAGCAGGGAACAGTCAGAACACATGGAAAGAATCCTGCAACCAAGACAATTGAAAGTATCTGCAGTATGCTCATTGGCTTTTCCGCACACAAACAGAAGATTCTGTTCATTTGGATCTCTGGATTCTGTCAGATGATACATATGGACAGAATACTGATCTCCCAGATATTCTTTTGTCCGTACGGTCAGAAATCCGTCTGCAGTTCCCTGGTAATTCTTTAATATTTTTTGAAGCAACGTAGATTTACCAATCTGTTTTTTTCCGGTTAAAAATATATGTCGAGCCATATCAGAATTCCTTTTTATTTTGTAGTAATACCGATTATTTTGCCATGCTATCATTTATGACAGTTCTGTAATCAGGTCGAACTGTTTTGTTTCGAACATCCCAGAGAATTCTTCCATAAGCGGAATGTGTGACTTCTTTGATTTGTCCGTCTTCATTTAAATGGGTGTGAACCCAGTCGGTGATCTTATGTACATTTTCCAGTGTGTGTTCCTCAGATGGAAGCATGTGTTCCATAAGAAAGTCAATGTATTGTTCGTCCGGAGTTACCCAGGTTTCGCGGTGAGATTTTTCATAGCTTGTTTCAGGATCATAGCCAAGTAAAAATAATATATTAAAAAGAGAGAAAAACCATCGACCATTCCACTGAGGCGTTAGTTGTCGGCCAAATACATCCTGCATGATCTGTTCCCGGAGTAAGTTCCGTCTTTCAAGATGTGTGGTGTTACAGCACCATGCCCGGCTCATTTCAATGGACTTCATCAGTCCGTTCATACCATGGAGTGCGGGGGTCATTGAACTGAATACAAGATCAAAGGCATGTTTATAACCTGCTTTTTCGATATCTAATTTTTGAAAGTCACATACATAAAGACAGGCATTACTTAATCCTTCTTTTTGAATATGTTCCATTCCGTGTGAGATCATTTTGTCGGAGATATCAAGTCCGACTACTTTATGTACGTGCCTGGCAAAGGCAGCAACAAAACGGCCGGGTCCGCATCCGATATCTGCCACATCATAATTTTTGTCAAGAAGTCCCTTTTGTTCGAGATAATTTATTGCACTGACAACACGTTCATTTCCTTTTTGATTCTTTTTGCGTGCATTTCCCCAAAATTCTGCACGTCTGTTCCACATTTCTACCGACTGCTCATTCATATCTGCAGACTGAGATTCCTGCAGAGAAATAAAGTAATCCAATACAGAATTCATTTAAGCTCCTCCCTGAAAATTGCTTCATGAATTATTTACAGGTAAACAGATGGTCCGTTCACATCCGTAACGGTCATGTGCTGTTATAACATCCATTTCAATATCATATACGGATTGTAGTGTTTCAGATGTAATGACCTCCTTGGGAGTGCCGAATCCAACGACTTTTCCTGTTTTCATGAGGAGAACCTTAGTACCGACAGAAAAAGGGTGCTCAGGGCTGTGTGTCGACATGATAATGCAGTATCCCTGACGGGCAAGTCCTGAAATTACATTCATGAGAAGCTGATGATTTGCATAATCTAGATTTGCTGCCGGCTCATCCATGATAAAGATTTTTGCAGACTGACAGATGGCCCGGGCAATTAAAACCAATTGTCGCTGTCCGCCACTTAAAGATGTATATTTCTTGTTGGCAAGATGCAGTGCATTTACTTTTTCCAATGCAGAGAAAGCAGCCTCACGGTCAGGTTCTTTTGGGGTTTCAAAAGCCGAAAAATGGGAAGCACGTCCCATAATTACGACATCAAGAACGGTATAGGCAAATACGGGGGAATGGTATTGAGGAATATAGGCGATCATATTTGCCAGTGCCTTCGTTGTAAAGTCATGAATGTTTTTTCCGTCAATGGCTATTTTTCCATCAGTAACAGGAAGGGTTCCCAGCATCATGCGGAAGAGAGTTGTTTTTCCGCAGCCATTAGGGCCAAGCAGGCAAAGTACATCACCATAGTCGGCATTGCAGCTGATACCTTTTAAAACATCTCCATTTCCGTAACCGCCAAAAACATTTTCTATTGTCAGAAGCATAAACTATGCACGCTCCCTTCGTTTGATAATAAGATAGATAAAAAATGGAGCACCCATGATGCTTGTAACAACACCAAGTGGAAGTTCCATGGATAAAATGGAGCGGGCAATGTCATCAACCAGTATCAGATATCCGCCGCCAAGCATAGCGCTTGCAGGTATCAGTCGGTTATAATCCACGCCTACCAGTGCGCGTGCCAGATGTGGAATCATTAATCCCACCCATCCGATCAGGCCGCCAAGGCAAACAGCTGCAGCACTGAGTAGGGTTGAAGCAATGATAAAAATCAGACGATATTTACGAATATTTATTCCAAGACTTCTGGCTTCTTCTTCATCTAAAGTGAGCAGATTGATCTGCCAGCGAAAAATAAAGATCATACTTAGTCCAATGATCATTGGAATGACACTCCATACAAAAGAATTCATAGTAGTCTTGGTCAGACTGCCCATGAGCCAGAAGGTGATCTGTTGAAGAACGTCATTGGGATCTGCAATGTATTTGATCATGGTTACGCCCGCATTGCAGAGTGACATGATCATAGTTCCTGTCAGTACAAGACTGAGTGTGTGAGAGTGTGCAGACTTTCGGCTGATGAGGTAGGATGCGGCAACTGCAATCACACCGCCTGCAAAAGCAGAAAGCTGAGTCACCCAGTTTGAAGCTCCGTTTAAAATAGCAAAAGCAGCACCAAGACTGGCACCGGATGAAACACCAAGGATGTCCGGAGATACCAGCGGATTGCGAAACATTCCCTGATAAGTGGAACCTGCTACTGAAAGGGAAACTCCAATAAATAAAGCGGAGAGGATACGCGGCAGACGGATATTCCAGAATATGGTAGCTGCCTGCGGCAAAATATCTCCCTTATAACCAAATTTTGATAAAAATGCTTTCAGTACCTGAGAAGGCGTAAGCGGATAATATCCGACTCCAAAGGAAAGTATTATAATTATAAATAAAATTACCAGCATAACTGTCAGTAACAGACGATGATGTTTTCGCTGGCTGGTATTTATTTCTTTAGCGTTATCTGTCAAATTCATGATCACTCACCTTGTGTAACTTGACTAACTGAGTTTATGGCGCTATACTCAGAAAAAAGCGAATTGTTTTTGAAAACTATTCGCATATATATTATAATGCGAAAAAGTTGTATAGTCAATTTAATAAACGTCAAATCTGACTGAATATGGAGAAAAGAAGGGAGAGAATTTATGAACAAAAAGCACAGACATCTTTTGGCGTTGCTGTTATGCTTCGTGATGACAGTCAGCCTTTTTGCAGGTTATTCGGAAACAAAAGCGGCTTCGGAAGAGACAACACAGAGTGAGGAGCAGACTGAAACACAGGAAACCGGGGAAACACGTGAGATCACAGATATGGCTGGAAGAAAGGTTACTGTCCCGGCAGCAGAAGATATAGAATCTGTTTTTTCGACAGGCCCGGTTGCTGCAATTTTTATGTATATGGTTGCACCTGATAAACTTCTGGGATGGAATTATGAATTAAATGACGTTGAGAAGTCAATTATTCTGGAAAAATATCATGATCTTCCGAATTTTGGAATGGGAGATGCGATCAATTATGAAGCTGTAATTGCTGCTAATCCTACAATTGCACTTAATTGTGGCAAAATCAATGATGCAATGGTTTCTGACTGTGATGCGTTATCGAAAAGTCTGGGAATCCCGGTTATTGCAGTGGATAACGAACTCAATAATTCGGCAGAGGCGTTTCGATTTATGGGTGAACTTCTTGGCGTAGAGGATCATGCAGAAGAGCTTGCTGAGTATTCAGAGAAGATATTTACAGATATTGCTTCACTTGCGGATATCCCGGAAGACGAGAAGGTCAGTGTATATTTTGGCAATGGAGAGGATTCTCTGGAAACTGCACCTAGAGGATCTCAGCATGCACAGATCCTTGATGCGGTCAATGTAACCAATGTTGCAGATCTGGAACTTGGAGACGGATCTCGCGTTCAGATTTCAGCTGAACAGCTTCTTGCGTGGAATCCAGATGTGATCGTTGTAAATGGTGAACCAAAAGCAGACAAAAGCGGAAACTCTGCAGCAGAAGATATTCTGAGCAATCCAGACTACGCTTCGTTAAAAGCGGTACAGGATAACAAAGTTTATGGAACTCCAAATGCACCGTTCAGCTGGGTGGATCGTCCGGCCGGACCCAATCGTCTGATTGGTATGCGTTGGCTCTCCGCAGTGGTTTATCCAGAATACATCAAATGTGATGTTAATGAAGAAATACGTGAGTTTTTTAATCTTTTCTATCATGTTGATCTATCTGATGAACAGTTGGAAAATGTTCTTAAAGGAACTTTATAAATGTCAGGCAGAGACGTGGAATAAGACTATACAATGAGATAAAAATCTCCGGTTCAGAGTGAACCGGAGATTTTGGCATATTAAGAAAAGTCATATCTTACGAAGTATTGCACTTCCATGCAGATCACATACAGGATCTGCGAAGAGATGGTTTTTCTGACAGAATTCATCAACAGCTTTTTTGCAGCCGGAGAACTGTGTGCTGTACACATCATGGATCAGAAGAACTCCGCCTGTAGAAAGGCGTTCATAAAACAGTGGAAGCGCAGCGGCAGTCGGAGCGTAGAGATCAGCATCCAGAGATACGAAACAGAAATCTGCATCTGTAATATCGGCAAAAGTATCCGGAAACCATCCTTTATGGATTACAGTCCGTGCAGGATCAGGCATAATGCGAAGAACAGAGTCAACATCAGTAGAAGAGAAATCACCTGTTCTGGCACGGGACAGATTACAGGAGGTCTCTATTGCCACATCTTTTTCTGAAAATCCCTCAAAAGTATCAAAAAGATGGATTTTGCGATCTGGAAAGGCAGCACTGATCAGGGAAGAAAATTCACCCTGAAAAACACCGAGTTCGGCAACATCTCCCGAAATATTTAACTGATAGATCTGCTCTGATAAGAGACGCATAACAGCAATCCGTGCATCGAACATGCGAAGGGCAGATGGATCACAAAATGGTCCGTGATAACCTAAGCTTTCCATCTGTTTTCTCATAGAGTTACGTCGTTCTTCATCTAATACACCCAGGATGATCAGATCCGGAAGAAGTGCAGCTGCATCATCTGGGGAACAGACAGGAACATGGCCAATATGCTGTCCATGCTTCCGGGAATCATTATCGGCAAAGCACAAAAGTTTACAGGAACTGCCAAGTAGTCTTGCAGTCATCTGTCCAATCTGTCCGGCACCAAAGATTACAGTTCGATATACAGGTTTTGTCATCATTTTGCGGCAGCCTTTCTGTCGGCACGAACCTCGATCATCTGTCCTGTGATGGAGATTGCTATTTCAGCCGGTGTTTCTGCTTTAATCTCAAGTCCTACAGGAGAGACAATCCGTTCCAGTTCTTGTTCAGTAACATCGTACTCTTCCACAAGCTTGCGGAAAACAGCAGCTTTTTTTGCACGGCTTCCGATAACCCCGATATAACATGCTGGTGTGGCAAGAAGCTGTGCCTGTACGATTGTGTCATAAGCATGCCCACGTGTCATCACGCAGCAGTAATCTGCATCTGTGACAGAGATACTCTGGTCCAGATGATTAAAATCACAAAGTATCGTTTCAACTGCATCCGGGAAAAGCACAGGATCAATAAATTCCGGGCGGTCGTCCAGAACGACACAGCGGAAATCAACACTTGCTAATATTGGTACAAGCTTTTGCGAAACATGTCCACCACCAAATACATAGACAGTTCCGGATGTGCCTATTTGTTCTGAAAACAAATCATAATCATCACCGCGATAACGGCATGGCTGTGCAGACAAGGACGATAATATGGATGAAGGAACAGCGGCATTTCCGATCAGGCCATAAGAAGGGCTGTAAAGACTCATGCCGGAGGTTGTCTTAAGATCACAGATCAGCCAGAAATCCTTTCGTTCCTCGTATGATTTTGCGGCAGTTTCTGTAATCTCTGAAATAACCGGATCATTATGATCAAGATACTGGAAAAAGACGGTAACATCACCACCACAGATCATACCGATATTCTCAACATCCTTACGGTTCAGTCGGAATTCATGTTCGCAGGATTCTTTTTTCTCAAGAATATCCTGAGCCATAAGTTCAGCACGATACTCGACAGCGCCGCCGCCGATAGTGCCTGCAATTCTACCGCTTTTTCCGATCAGCATGCGGGATCCGGCACCTCGTGGAGTCGATCCTGATGATGCTGTGATGGAAGCAAGCACAAGGTCATTTCCCTCCAGAAATTGCTGTTTTATTGTCTGAAATAATGTTCTCATATAAAAAACCTCCGGTAATTTTGTATGTTAAAGTGTTATGTAACAGATGGATTGTATCATATCCTGCAGCGCGCGAGCCTGCTTTAACTGGCGTTCGTGTGATTTCATCGCTTCCGGACTTTTGCATTTATGCAGATTGTCAGCAAATCTTTTTTCGATAGATACACGCTGTGTTTCCTCAATCAGTTTATCAGCCAGAAAAACAATAGCCGTTTCATCCAGTTTTGTTTCTTTTAAACCATGATGCTGTGAAATGATCTGGCTGATTTCGGGATAACCTAATTGTAAGAAAAGGTCACCGCCTGTTTTTGTGTGATGTTTCTGAAGTCTTGCAATATCATGCAGAAGCGCACCGGAGCGGATGAGCTGCTGATCAAAAAGATATCCATGAACTTTAAGTATATCACATAAACGGCAGGCCAGTTCCGTAACGGCATCACTGTGAGCCTGTACATGCTGCGGGAGATCAACAGAATTCCTGAGCATCCGACATAATTCATCATTCAAAACAGGATGCGGCAATATGTAATGTGAATCAGATAAGGCAGCATTTCCCTCTACATCTACTCTTAGATGATAATAAGAGCCGCATGGAAGCCGGAACTTCTGTATGTCAGATATTTCCGGATAAAGCATCCATAAATAAAAAGAGATCACATCCGTATGAGCGACAACCGCAATATTACTGTCCGAAGAATGAAGAATCCTGGAAATCGCCTGTGAAAAGCGTGTACCGGATTCCAGAGGAGTCTCTGCTCCTGGAATCGGACATTCCGGATTTTTGCCACGTGCCTCATAAATCGCCGGCCATTTTTGACGTATTTTATCAAAAGAAAGGCCGTCCCACGATCCAAGATTTCGTTCTGACAGTTCGGAAACAGTCAGATGTGGAAGGGCAGGTGCTATATGACTGGCTGTATCGACAGCCCTTGATAAAGGACTGCAGTATATTGCAGAGATCTTATCGGACAGTTCCTCGTGCAAAAGGACTGCCTGTAAGTGTCCAAGCATGGATAAAGGCAGGTCAGTCTGTCCGATACAATAAGAATGTTCATCCGGATATTGTGGCTTTCCGTGTCGTATCAGATAAAGATCACGCATTAAAAAATCCTCTGAAACAATTTTCAAATATTTTTTCTGAACAGTTTCGTGTTTCTTCTGAAAAACGCGCATATCGTTTCAGAAACTCTTCACCGTATGGTGTCAGTTCACTGTGACTTCCGTTTACACCGCCCTGGCTTCTGCTGATCAATGGTTCGTGAAGTTGCGATTCCAATGTACGGATCAGATTCCAGCTGGTGGAATAGGAAATGTGCATATGCTCACAGGCATCGCGGACAGAGCCTGTTTCATGGATCAGCGTCAGAAGCGAATAAAGCTGTTCATCAAAGAATACTTTTTCGCGAGCCAGCTGAATGTGGATTTCTGAACGGATCAGACTCTGGTTGTGTGCATGGAGAAGCTCGGCATAATCCTCTGGTGTGTCGGCATCGTGAATGATTCCGGGATCCTCCACATTCAGAAAATACATGGGTGTGCCGCAGTGCTCTACAGCACCTTCAAGACCTGAACTGCCGTCATCTTTCAGGATGGAATCAATAAGTGAGGAACGGAGCAGGATCGGGTGACCGGGTTTACCCTCACAGACCGGAGTTACAAGAGGATGGTCTGCGGAGAGCATTTGAGTGACAGTCCGGGCTGTAAACAGTGGAACGTCCACAGGGGTAAAGAGCACTGTATCAACCTTGTCTTTCAGATACTCCAGTCCGATCCGGACAGAATCAAACATATGAGTTGTTGCATAGTCTTCGTTTCGAAGAAAGATTACATTATTGGAGGCAAGATGGCGCTCCAGCACATCTGCCTTATATCCTGTTACCACAACTACTTTAGAAATCCCGGCCTGCCGGAAATTATTGATCACTCGCTGGGCAATGGAAATGGATCCAAGCTGAAGCATGGGTTTAAAGTCTCCCATTCGTGATGATTTTCCGGCAGCAACAATCAAGGCACCTGTCTGCATGATAGTCACCTCCTTAAAGGCATTGTATAAAATTGGTATTATTATATCATAAAAAAAAGAAAATTGTGTGAAAATAGCCAAATTTTATTTAATTGTAATTTGCAATATTGTAAAAAAGCATGATAGAATGAATATATACATAATGATGTGGACAGGAGAACTTTTTCATGGATAAGATTTTTGAAATTACCGCAAAAGAAGTTACCATACAGGTAAAAGATGAGCGTACGGGAGTTGAATACAGCCGGACACTTCCGATGGATTATTACGAAAATGCAAATGTATTAAAACTCAGCGGTGAGAATCTGGATGGAAGCAGTTCTTCCATTGTTTTCTATTCTGCCAGAGGAATGGAAAGACTCAAAGATCTGACGGGCAAGGGTGCGGATCATGATCCATGCGGAACACATAAGCCGGAAGATCAGTAACATAATAGGGACATTTTTTTAACAGGAGGGATGCAAGATGATCAAAAAGACATTGAAGATCAATGGTGTTGAGAGAATCCTTATTCTTGATAAGGATGAAACACTGGCACAGGTTCTCCGTAATCATCTTCTTCTTACGGGATGTAAGATTGGCTGCGGTGAGGGCCATTGTGGAGCTTGTAACGTAATTATGAACGGAAAAGTTACAAGATCCTGTATCTATAAGATGAGTCGTGTTCCGGATAATGCAGAGATTACAACCATTGAAGGTGTGGGAACAATTTCTGATATGCATCCGATCCAGGTTGCCTGGATGGCATACGGATGTGCACAGTGTGGTTTCTGTTCTCCAGGTTTCATTATCTCAGCGAAGGTTCTTCTTGACAATAATCCAAGCCCGACTCGAGAAGAAGTAAGAGAATGGTTTAACAAACAGCGTAACCTTTGTCGCTGTACCGGTTACAAGCCGCTCATCGATGCAACTATGGCAGCAGCAAAAGTTATGCGTGGCGAGATGACAAAAGAGGATCTTGTTTTTAAACAGACCGGTGATTCTATTGTTGGTACAAATTATATTCGTCCATCAGCAGCACAGAAGGTAACAGGTACCTGGGATTTTGGTGCAGATGATGCCTTAAAGATGCCGGAGGGAACTCTTCGTCTGGCACTTACACAGGCAAAAGTTTCTCATGCGAACATCCTCAGCATTGATACAACAGAAGCAGAAGGCATGCCGGGGGTTTTCCGTGTTATCACTGCAAAAGACATTAAAGCAGCCGGCGGAACAAACAAGATTAATGGTCTTGTAATGCTTCCGAAACACAATAAGACAGATGGATTTGAACGTCCGGTACTCTGCGATGAGAAGATTTTCCAGTTTGGTGATGCGATTGCAATCGTAGCAGCTGATACAGAAGAACATGCACGTGCAGCGGCAGATGCAGTTAAAGTTGAGATTGAAGAACTTCCTGCATATATGAATGCAATGGATGCGATCGCACCGGATGCGGCAGAAATCCATCCAGGTGTTCCAAATGCATTCTTTGAGACAAACTGTATCAAGGGACCTGATTTTGACTGGGACAGCATTCCGGATTCACAGCAGGTAGAGATCGAATCCTACTGTTCACGTCAGCCACATCTCCATCTTGAACCGGACTGTGGTTATGGCTACATTGATGAAGATGGTATGATAACAGTGCATTCCAAATCTATCGGTATTCATCTCCATATGCCGATGATCGCTGATGGTATCGGCGTTCCGATGGAGAATTTAAGAATTGTTCAGAACCATGCGGGAGGAACCTTTGGTTACAAGTTCTCTCCGACAAATGAAGCCCTGATCGGTGCAGCTGTAAAAATTCTTGAGCGTCCTGTATCTCTGGTATTCAATCAGTTCCAGAACATTACTTATACAGGAAAGAGATCTCCTGCATTTATGAATATTAAACTTGCGGCAGATGAAAATGGTAAACTCCTTGCTCTCTGGGGCAACAATTATGTGGATCATGGTCCATATTCAGAATTTGGTGATCTGCTTACCATGAGACTTTCTCAGTTCACAGGCGCTGGTTATGGAATCAATTCTATCCGTAACAAATCTACAACAGTATTTACTAACCATGCATGGGGATCTGCTTTCCGTGCTTACGGTTCTCCGCAGTCCTATATGGGATCTGAGATCGCAATTGATGTTCTGGCAGCAAAGATGGGAATCGATCCGTTTGATATGCGTGAAATGAACTGTTACAAGGAATCTGAAGGAACCACGATCCCGACAGGTTATCCGCCGGAAGTATATTGTGAGGAAGCACTGTTCAAGACTGCACGTCCGTTGTATGAAGCAGCTAAGAAACGTGTTGCCGAGAAGAATGCAGCTTCTGATGGCAAGATAAAATATGGTATCGGTGTATCTCTTGGTGTTTATGGCTGCGGACTTGATGGTGTTGATACATCCAATGCTTTTGCAGAACTGAATCCGGATGGAACTGTTACAATGTATGCTGCATGGGAAGATCATGGACAGGGTGCGGATATGGGCGTTCTTGTATCATCTCATGAAACACTTCGTCAGGCCGGAATCAGACCTGAACAGATCAAACTTGTTATGAATGATACTAAGACATGTCCGAATGCAGGTCCGGCAGGTGGTTCTCGTTCACAGGTTATGTCAGGCAATGCATGCCGTCTGGCAGCAGAAAACCTTGTTGCAGCAATGAAGAAAGAAGATGGAACGTTCCGTACTTATGACGAAATGGTAGCGGAAGGTCTTGAAACAAAATATGAAGGTAACTGGGTAACAACCTTCTGTGCAGATCATCCGATCGATCAGGATACGGCACAGGGTGATCCGTTTGCAACTTATATGTACACGATTTTCCTTCCGGAAGTTGCAGTTAATACAGAAACCGGCAAGGTTACTGTTGAGAAATTTACATGTGTTGCCGATGTAGGTACGATCATGAACAGACTTCTTGTAGAAGGCAACTTCTATGGTGGCCTTGTACAGGGTGTGGGTCTTGCTCTGACAGAAGACTTTGAAGATTTGAACCACGATACCACTCTGAAAAATTGTGGTATCCCATACCCGAAGGATGCGCCGGATGATATTGAACTTCATTTCAATGAAACCTATCGTCCAAGTGGCCCTTATGGCGCTGCCGGCTGTGGTGAGGCTCCACTGGATGCTCCGCATCCTGCAATCCTGAATGCAATCTACAACGCGACAGGTGCACGTATTACACGTGTTCCTGCCCGTCCGGAAAGAGTTCTTGCAGCATTGAAGGAACTTGAGAAATAAATCATAAATCTGATTTTATCATGTGATATAATGAGGGGAGACGGTAAACTGTCTCCCCTTTAGAGACGAAAGAATTGTATTGATCCGGTTCACAGCAACGAAAGGAGTGCAGGCTATGACATATATACAGGAAAGAGGTTCTACTCATGTGTATCATGTAAATCGAATGTCAAAGGAAGAGATGGATCATATGATCAGTCTCTGCGTCCATGATCAGCCGGCGTACTGTGTTGCGGCCTGTCCCTTCAAAGTAGATACAAAAGAGATGCTGTTTTATGCTGCAAAAGGAAATTTTAAGAAGGCTCTGGCAATCTATGAAAAGATCACTCCATTTCCGATGATTCTCTGCGACGGATGCACGGCTCCCTGTGAAGAGAAATGTAAGCTTTGTGAAATTGGCGACGGTGTATCCATACGTGAAGTAGAGCGCGCAATTGTCCGATATGGGGAATCCGGAAAACGGAGCAGTGTTTTTCGTATAAGAAAAAAGAAAAAGGCAGTAATTTTCGGGTCAGGATTATTTCCACTGTTTCTGGCAGGGGAACTGGAGCGGAAAATGTATCCTACAACTATTTACTGTCAGGAAGAAAATTATGAAGAGTATATTGCAGCAGCTGCACATCTGTCGGAATCTGATTGTCGGAATGAAGCGAAACGTCTGAAATTCATGGATCTTGTTTTTGAATTCGGATGCAGTCTTGATCCTGTATTTATCAGAGAAAAGATGGAACTGGCAGATGTGGTTTGTGCATCAGAAGAGATTGCACAAAAGCTGGCACCACAGGAAGAAGCAGATATAGAAATCATGCTGAGAGAACAGGCCAGGATCGTCAGCGGATCAACACAATCAGTGATGGATGCTGCTTTTTCTGCAAAGAGAGCCGCCCTGACGGTAGATCTTCTCGTGCAGAATCTTTCTCCGTACAGCAACAGAGGCAGTGAAGGAGCAGTTACTACCAGGCTTTATACGAATATAGAAGGCATCAAAGGGTCAGAAAGAATCCCCTGTGGTGCAGAGGGATATTCGAAAGAAGAGGCTGTTGAGGAAGCAAAGAGATGCATACAGTGTCATTGTGATGAGTGTATAAAAAGCTGTGTTTACTTAAGTGAATATAAAAAGCATCCGGGGCTTCTGGCCCGTGAAATTTATAATAATACCCAGATTATTATGGGAGATCATCCAATGAATAAAGCGATGAATTCCTGTTCACTCTGCGGACAGTGTACGGTGACATGTCCGAACGGATTTGATATGAGTCAGGTTTGCAGATCCGCAAGAGAAAACATGGTATCCACGGATAAGATGCCATTGGCGCCGCATGAGTTTGCGTTGATGGACATGTTGTTTTCAAATTCAGAAGCTTTTTTATGTAAACCTCAGCCTGGATTTGATATTTGCAGATATGTGTTTTTTCCAGGATGTCAGGCCGGAGCGATTGCGCCGGATGTAGTCATGGATGTATATGAAGACCTGTGCAGAAGAGTTGAAGGCGGGGTTGCACTGATTCTGGGGTGCTGTGGTGCAATCAGTGAATGGGCAGGTCGTTATGAAATGACAGAAAAAGTAAATGAGCAGCTGAAACAGGAGCTTGCAAAGCTTGGCGATCCTGCAATCATAGCAGGTTGTCCGAGCTGTATGAAACAGTTAAAAGAGAGTACTGGTGCAGTGGTCACAGGAGTCTGGGAAATTCTGAAGGAAATCGGACTTCCCGAGACGGCCAGGGGACTGGAAGTACCGGTTGCAATACATGATGCCTGCGGTGCCAGAGGAGATGTACATACACAGGATACGATAAGAGAGCTTCTGACCGAAATGGGATGTACAGTTGAAAATACAGAATATTCCAGAGATCTGTCTCCCTGTTGTGGGTATGGCGGCCTGACGGCATATGCGAATAAGGATATGGCAGCCAAAATGGCAGCAAAATGTCTGGAACGTTCAGATGCACCATATGTGACATATTGCATGGCATGCAGAGATCGATTTGTCAGAGAAGGAAGAGAGTCCAGACATATTCTGGAACTACTGTATGGAGATCATGCCTGCAGTATGCCGGATATCAGCGAGAAACGATACAACAGGCTTATGCTGAAAGAAAAACTTCTGAAAAATATCTGGAATGAGGAACTGATGATGGAAAAAAAAGATTATACCGTGACCTATACAGAAGATGCGATCCGAATGATGGATGAACGTATGATCCTTAAGAGTGACGTTGAGAGAGTGCTGGCAGATTACCGAGAAAGTCAGGAAGCAGTCCTTGATGAAGAAACAAAAGAACTGGTAGCAAGAAGTCGACTTGGAAATGTAACATTCTGGGTGCGTTTTATAGAAACAGAAGAAGGGTATCTGGTACGCAGAGCATACAGTCATCGAATGAATATTATGAAAAGGGTGGGACAATAATGGCAGTTGAGAGAAACTATTATACGATTGATCCGGAAGGAAAGCTGACCTGCAACAAATGCAAGGTTCCACTGGTAAAAGGAAAAGCAAAATTCATGTATCTGGAAAACGGTTTTCCGGTTGAGATGCCGGTCTGTCCAAAGTGTGGTTTTGTCTATGTTCCGGAGGAACTGGCTCTTGGAAAAGTTCTGGCAGTGGAACGTGCACTGGAGGACAAATAAATGAACAGACATCCGGGTGGTGAGGCACAGACACTCCATCTTCTGGAATATGTCAAATTCAGGAAAGGAATGGAAGCCCTTGATCTTGGAGCGGGTGAAGGTGAGACCGTGCGAATCCTGAAATCCCTGGGAATAAATGCACATGGAGTGGATCTTTCACCACGGAGCAGGGATGTACAGAAAGGAGATTTTCTGAACCTTGACTACACAGCAGAGAGTATGGATCTTTGCATCAGCCAGTGTGCATTTTTTGTCAGCGGAGATCAGCAAAAAGCTGTTTCAGAATGTTGGCGTGTATTGAAAAAAGGCGGATTACTCGTGTTGTCAGATCTGGATCAGGGAAATCTTGTAGAGGTTGTTAAATGTACAGGATTCTGCATTCTTCACCAGGAAGACCAGACGGCTCTCTGGAGGGAATATTATCTGGAAGCAATCTGGAATGATTCATTCTGCTGCGAGGAGTATAAGCTTCTGCAGAAGCAGTATAAAGGAAAAAAGCTAAGTTATACGGCAGTGATTGGCAGAAAGGAGTAGCATATGGACCTTTATGAAAGAATAGCGGAACTTGGGAGCATGGGATATCATTGTTCGCAGATGATGATGATCATGACGCTGGAAACCATAGGTGAAGAAAATCCACAGCTTGTAAAAGCTCTGGGTGGTCTTGGCGGAGGAATCGGTTATTGTGGAGATACATGCGGATGTCTGACAGGAGGTGCCTGTGCGATAGGATATTTCCTTGGCAACCTGGCACCGGAGGAGAAAGAAGATGTTCAGATGAAACCGGCTGTGCAGGAACTGTATCAGTGGTTCCGTGAAAAGACGGAAGAAGAATTCGGAGTGTTTTATTGTAAAGATATCACACATCTGGACTGGGGAGTGATCATGGAGAGATGTCCTGCACTCATCGCAGAGACATACATGAAAGTTATGGAAATACTGACAGAACGGGGGATAATTGAAGTTTGATTACAATTGGTAAAACGAAAAGCGTCTGTCCGGTATGTATGAAGGTACTTCCGGCTAAAAAATGTATAGGTGAAGAGGGGATTTATCTGACAAAGGAATGTGATCTTCATGGGAAATTCCGGACACTGATCTGGGAGGGAAGTGTAGCAGATTACCTCTCCTGGGGAAGAGAAAATCTGTCTGCTGAGACTCCTGTAAATCCAAAGAGTAAAGAAAAGGCCTGTCCGAATAACTGCGGGCTCTGCGAGGAACATGAACGAAAAGGCTGCTGTATGGTTCTGGAAGTTACAAAGCGCTGCAATCTTCATTGTCCGGTCTGTTTTGCTTCGGCAGGTGAAAGTCAGGAGAAAGGAGATCCTTCTATCTGTGAAATAGAAAAACAGTTTGATTTTCTGATGGAGCATGGAGGTCCGTTTAATATACAGCTTTCAGGCGGTGAGCCGACGATGAGAGATGATCTTCCTGAAATCATACGTATGGGAAGAGAAAAAGGTTTTACATTTTTTCAGCTGAATACTAATGGGATCCGCCTTGCAGAGGAAGAGGAATATGCCAGAAAACTGAAAAAAGCGGGACTGAACACGGTGTTTCTTCAGTTTGACGGAGTGAGTGATGATGTTTATCGGACGCTTCGTGGACAGGATATGATGGAAGTGAAGAAGAAAGCTGTCCGGAACTGTTCCGAGGCGGAGCTTGGAATTGCTCTGGTACCGGTCATTGCCCCCGGAGTGAATGATATGCAGGCAGGGGATATCCTGAAGTTTGCTCTGGATCATATGCCATTCGTACGAGGGGTACATTTTCAGCCAATCAGTTATTTTGGCAGGTGTTCACAGGAACGCCCGCAAAATCCGATCACGATACCGAGGATGTTGAAGCTGATCGAGGAACAGACAGAGGGACTCATGAAAGCAGAGGATTTTGCCGGAGGCGGAGCTGAGAATCCATACTGTTCTTTTCATGCGAGTTATCTGAGAAAAGGTGAGAGAAAATTAAAGCTTCTTGAAAAGAAATCCGGAAAAGGATGTTGTTGTACAACCAGTGATGATTCCAGACAGTATGTTGAGAACCAGTGGAGCTACAGTACAAAAACTTATGATGAGGGTGAGATGACGCAGACAGACGCACTGGATGAGTTTCTGAATCGGGTTCATAATGAGACCTTTGCAGTATCAGGAATGCTTTTTCAGGATGCCTGGAATCTGGAACTTGACCGTCTGAAACGCTGCTATATCTGTGAAGTGGATTCGGAATATGGTATGGTACCGTTTTGTGCCTACAACCTGACTAATTCGAAAGGAACATATTTATACAGAAAGTGAAACGAACCAATATTGATGAAATGATCTGTAAGCAGGAAGGTATTGCAGAAGTTACGAGAGAAGCACTAAATAAAATACAGCTTGCTAAACTGAATGCTGTTCTGAAAAGAGAAAAAGAACGAGAGGGATTTTACAGGAATCTGCCGGAAAAACTGGAAAATCTGGATGCTTTGAAAACATTTCCGTTTACGACAGAGTCGGAGCTGGCGAAAAACAGTGGAAGGATGCTTCTGTGTTCACAGGGAGAAGTCCAGAGAGTAATCTCAGAACAGACGAGTGGAACAACCGGTGCCGGTAAACGTGTATTTTACACAGAAAGAGACTGTGAACATACGATAGAGCTTTTTATGGCGGGACTTGGTGAGTTTATTTATCCTGGAAGTACGACTATGGTTGCCATGCCGTTTTCCGGTCCCTTCGGTCTTGGAGAACTGATCGCGGAGGCCATCAGGCGTATAGGCGCAAAACCTCTCCTGACCGGAACTGGCAGAACTTACGGCGAACTAAAAACAATTCTGGAAAAAGAGCAGCCGGATACTTATGTCGGTATGCCGGTGGCACTGCTTTCCATGCTCAGAATGTGTGGAAAAGGCAGTATAAAAAGAGCTCTGGTATCTGGCGATGCCTGTCCGGAAACAGTGATGAATGCGATAGAAAAAATTCTGGAGACACAGCTCTGGCCGCATTATGGTTCCAGAGAGATGGGGCTTGGCGGAGCCATCTGCTGTGCTGCTCATGATGGCATGCATATGCGGGAAAATCATTGTATTATGGAAATCATAGATGAAAAGGGAAACGTACTTCCTGATGGAGAATGGGGAGAACTGGTGATCACAACCATTGGAATGGAGGCACAGCCTCTGATCCGGTACCGGACCGGAGACTGTACACGTATTATTCCGGGAAGATGTATCTGTGGAAGTGAAGTAAAGCGCCTGGATTTTGTGAAGCGGATCAGTCAGCCCGGAACGATCAGAGAGATGGATGATGTGTTGTTTCAGATTCCGGAACTGGTAGATTACAGTGTCAGGATCACAGAAGACAAAAAAGAAATTACAGCACTTCTCACATCAGACAAAGGAATGGAATCACTCAGGAATGTTCTGACAGACGGAGATACCATATCTCTGAATTGCAGAAAAGCAGAATGGAAAGATACAGCCTTATATTCTGCAAAACGCGTGATACTCTATTATACCGGATAATATGGACCACCACAACAGGAATTATTTGTATGCTCCATCATCTTACCTCCCAAGGAAAAAATACCGGGCTATCCATCAGGACAGTCCGGTATTTTTAAATTCTAATTATTCACAAAGTTTGGAAAATTCGTCAGCTACAAACTGAACTTTTGGTCCAATGATTACCTGTACGGAAGTTTTGCCAGGTTTGATAACACCAGCAACACCAGCAGATTTGATTACTTTATCACTGACTGCAGTAATATCTTTTACTTCAAGTCTTAATCTTGTGATGCAGTTGTCAATGCTTGTGATGTTTTCTTTTCCGCCACAGCCTTCGAGGATTTTTGCTGCGATTGCTGTGTAATCGTTGCTTCCTAATTCAACTTTTTTCTCTGCTTCAAGATCGTCGTCATCTTCTCTACCAGGAGTTTTCAGATCGAATTTCTTGATTGCAAACTGGAAGGAAAATATTTGAAACTGCCTAAGATGACGGCTGTCAGAATGAAGCTTCATCGTCCGATATCAGAAAAATGGAAACTGAAATTTGTGACAGTCAGCAGGGAGCCATCCGGAAAATACTTTGCCAGTCTTGCTGAGAGCTTCGATGCAGTATGCGTGGAAGATCTGAATCTGAAAGGGATGGCAGGAGGACTTCATCTTGGAAAAGGTGTACATGATAATGGATATGGCCTGTTTCTGTCTATGCTGGAATATAAACTGGAGGAACGAGGAAAATATCTGATCAAAGTAGACCGTTATTTTGCATCCAGTAAGATTTGCAGTGTATGCGGAAATAAAAAAGAAGAATTGTCTTTATCTGATAGGATTTATTACTGTGAATGCGGTAACAGAATGGACCGCGATGCAAATGCAGCAGTTAATATCATGAATGAGGGAAAAAGAATCTTTGCAGAATGTGCATGACAGCACAATAAGAAGTCCGTAACCGGACTAATAAAAATCGCGGGGCACGCGAGGATAGCTTGTAGATACTTGGCTCTGTAGAGCCATTGAGCAAGAAGCCCCCACTTCAAAATCAGAGATTTAAGTGGTGGGAGCATGTCAGTGCGTCCAGCTAAGGGTGAAGCATTTAATGGGTGGAAATCCCATCCGGTAAGGTATTAGCCACACCGCCGGTAACGACCTTGAGCCAGCCAGAGCAATCGGGAAGGTTA